>JAUWKC010000056.1 GCA_030607345.1 Planctomycetota bacterium
ATACCAGGCAGCTTCGTATATCACTGTCCGTGTCATTTGCGTGCGGTAGACTCGGCAGGTGCGACTCTTGAGCTTTTGCCGGAGCTCTGCGGGGTCTCGGTTGTGGACCTCAACAGCGGCTGCTGCGGCCTGGCAGGAACTTTCGGCATGCAGAAGAAAAACTATGAACTGTCATCCAAAATCTCTCAAGACCTGCGGCAAGCCCTCGAATCATCGCCGGTCAAACACGTACTGACCGAGTGCAGCGCCTGCAAAATGCAGATAGAACACATAAGCGATTGTGCCGTCAGTCATCCGATTAAAATCATAGCGGACAGCTACAGCCAAATCCCACCCGCCTCTAGCGCGTCAAACTAACGCAAGTACGTTAGCTTCGATATAGCGCCGTTTTCCCTAAATAATACCAAGTCAAGTTAATTATTGCGCCCCATTGTCATTCCCGCCGAAGCGCCAATCCAGTTTACCGTAACATGCCGTGAGAATAATACCTGAACCGCCATTACACTAAGCGCACTTACTAAGTTGACTTGGTATAAGTGTCACTTTGAGACGTCCAGGGAACATCGTATACCCTCAGACCGATAAGGTGTATGGCTTGTGTACTTGGGGTTTACCGAAACGGCAGCGCGGTCTTAGTTTGTCGAGGCTTGCATCTCCTCGTCAATACTGAAATGCTTCATCTGAAGCTCATAAAGCGAGCTGTTCTTCTCGATGAGTCTGGCTATTAAGCCGATTTGGTTCAGCAGTATTTCAATGATGTCGATGTTTATCAGCGTTGATTCAGGACTGTACTTGGGCAGAATTACGAGCACGTGGCCGCAGTTGGTTCGCTCGGTGGCGAGCTGGGCCGCTACGATGCCGGCGTCGTCTTTCTGCGTAACTACCGGCTCGTCGCCATCGTCCACTTTCGCCGCAAGCTCCCTCAGAAATGACTCGCTCAGGCCCAGTTTGCCGAAACGCTCCGAATCGCTGGGCCAGTGATGTGCGTCCTTATCCAATATGACGATGATTGGTCCTGTTTCCGGAAGAATCTCGAAAACCTGACGTGCCACCTGCTCACTGAGCACACTACTGGGAGAAAACAGCGAGTCATACATAACCATAGGTACACTCCTTGCTTTAGCTTTTGACCAATACTCAACCAGCATTTCGGTAGAATCCGCCTCTGACTTCGTGGGGACTTGCCGAGTTCTGCGTTTTTGAGGCAAAGAAGAAGCGCCGCTCGTCGCCGGCGTGTGATTATCGGACCGACAGCCGATAAAAGGTCAAATCCTACCGCCGCCGGCCGTCACAGCATGGACTTGAATCGGGCTAGCCGAAAATATCGGCCTGGACAATCGGTTGCGTGTGCGCCGGGGGCGCTGTTATGACCATACACCCGGCTTGTCGCTATGTTGTACCGTTTTTGCAGAAATCTCACCAGCTTCAGCAGAGACTGGATTTGCCTCGACGTAGGACTGCTGTGATTAAAGTTCCCTACCAGGCAGATACCCACCGCCTGTTCGTTGGCCCAGTTGTCCGGTGTCTTGCAGTGTGCCCCCGTAAGCTGGCGACGCCACCGGAACGTAACCTCAACTTGGCCGTCGCCGCTGTCGGTTCCATTGCCTATGACAAAATCGTAGCCGACTCCCTGCCAGTGCCGCACTTTCCGGTGCTCTCTGTCAAAAATACCTGCATTGCCGTTGTCCGTGCCTGAATGATGGATTACTACAGCCGTCCAGCGCCGCTCGAGTCTGGCTGGCGGCAGCCAATCGCGGGGCACATCAATATTATCGGACGGTTGCGGGCTATAACTGGGCTCCGGCAGCCGCGGCTGACGAAATTCAGAGCCTGGAGGATTACCCACAATCTTCGGTATTTCCTCTCTGTTCTGCGAGCAGCCGCAGAAAATCAATAGAAAGCTACAGGCAGCCGCAGCTCGCACAAACGCACCAGACGTCATTTGCTTTTTCATAAGCGCCTAACCAATCCTCTCACAAATCTTCATGGACTTTTTGCACCGTATCCGGGAATCGAGGTTTCTCTCTGTATCTTATCATGTGCACACGATTGCCACGCTCATTATGCTCAACCACGTCCATATACGAGCGCATAAGCAGTAACCCCCTGCCGTTCGTCTTATAGAGATGTTCGCTCCAGCGGGGGTCAGGCACGATGTTTGGGTCAAAACCGCTGCCTTCGTCAGCCACAGAAATCTCTATCTTATTGCCGTCGATGGTGTAGTCTACTTTGATGTGTTTATCCGGCTCCATCTTGTTGCCGTGTTTGATGGCGTTAAGGAATGCCTCCTCCAGGGCCAGGTGCACGGCGAAAACATCCTCTTGAATGAAATCGTGTGCTTCTACTTCCGCCAGCACCTGTCGGCAAAGCTCAGAAGCAACCGACGGCACACTGGCGATGACAACTGAACGACTGATTGGTGCTCCTGACGCCATAGAACAATATTCTCTTCAACTCCTTCACGGACCAGGCGTTACTTAAACCACCCACCTTTGAAATCGGCCATTGCTCACACTTTTCTTTAGGACTACCACAATCATACCAGTCCACCCGCACGACAAGTTCCTGCCTCTAATCCGACGAGCCCAGACCCTCCATTGCCGCTTCCAGGTCCTTGTAAATATCGAAAATCCTGGTAAGACGGGTAATCCTGAAAATTTCGTGAATCTTCGGCTCTATGTTACAAAGCCGCAGAAGTCCGTCCTGTTCGTAAACCTTCTTGCTGACCCTTATCAGCAGGCCAAGAACCGCTGACGACAAAAAACGAACGTTCCGGAAGTCCAGAATCAAGCTGATGCCCTGACCCTGCTCGACCACGGACATTACAGAGTTCCGAAGGGCACTGATATCCTGTTCCTCGAGGATTTTCTCGTCCGTCAGTGTAACAATGGTTGCATCTCCCGCATACTCAACGCTTATTTTTGGCTCCATAGATACCATAGCATACTCCTGATACACCGATAACCACACGGAATCATATACCCGACAGGCTTAAATGTCAAGCTTTTCGGACATCGGCAAAAAAGTTAAAAAAAATTGTTTTTTTTCAAAAAAGTGCTTGCATTTAAGGCTTTTTCAGATGAATATCTGTTCATTGGTTTATTTGTATTTAGGGGTAAGGTATACGGGTATAGGAGCAGCCGGGTACGCTTGAATGTTTGATTAGCTGCGCTGGGTAATCCGGATTCTGCCATATCGGAACTTATCGTCACACCCAAGACGGTTTGTAGAAAGCAGATGAGTTGTTTTTGAAAATTTGCTTTTGTAAAAATTGGGCCTGTCTTAAAGGCAAGACGGGCGTTGGCAACAGAATGCATTATTTGCAAAAAGGAGGCTGACATGAAGATCAGTAGGTCAACAGGATATGCACTGCTCGCGGCCGGCTACATTGCCCGGCATCGAAAGGAGGGGATTATCCTCTCGCAGACTATCTCAGAGAAGTACAACATCCCTCTGGAGTACCTGCTCAAAATCCTGCAGCAACTGGTAAAAGCCAATCTGCTCCGCAGCAAAAGAGGTCCGCGAGGCGGATTCTCACTCGGAAAACCCGCAAACAAGATTACTTTGTTGCAGGTTATCGAGGCCGTCGACGGACCAATGGTGAGCCTGTTGCATCTCGCAGAGCACGCCAAGGGCGAAAGATTCGCTTCCAGAATCGAGAAAACCTATGACAAGGCCATCTCGCAGGCAAGAGCGGTCTTCGACAAGGCCAAGCTATCGGACTTGCTGGGCAGCTAAGAGGCTTCAATGCACATTAGCCGGTTCCAGGAACTGATTTCGCAGAAGTATAAGAAGCGGGACCAGCAGCGAGGGGTTTCTGCAACGTTTATGTGGTTTGTCGAGGAAGTTGGAGAGCTGGCTACGGCGCTGGCCAAAGACGACCGACAAAACAAACCCGAGGAGTTTGCAGACGTCATGGCTTGGCTGTGCACGCTGGCTAACATAACAGGCGTGGACCTCGAAGAAGCCTGCATGCAGAAGTATGTCCACAGTGAGGTCGAAGGCTCCAAATAATAGAGTCGCTTGTACTGTATTAGGGGCCTTCGGCCTGCTGTTGTTAGCCGGCCGGCGATTCGTTTGGACGTTTGCTGTTTGCTTGGCCCGACCTTGCCGGGGCCATCAAAGCACGGTAAAAGCACCACCCAAGCCCGCCGATAATCAGCAGCAAAACCGCACCTAAGATTAAATATGACACGGCGCCGAGCTCCTTTTCGGTGTGCGAAACTACTGTTGCTATCTTTCGGTCACGCACCAGGTATATCAAATTCAGAGCTACGAACCCGCCAATATCGCCAGTCGCCAGGATACCCGTCCAGGGAGCGAACCATGAAACCCTTGTAGTACGTGTATTGTGCCTGGCAAGCAGATAGCTGCTGATGACCACCGCCGCCGCCGCAGGCACCACACTCACCAGCAGAAACCGGCTTCGTCCGCCGCCTGATACTGCCGACCTGAACAAAAATGTCAGCATTACTGTTGAGACCACGGCAAGAATAAAGCCTATAACGCCGGGTGTTTTGCCTCCGACCTGTAGTGTGCTTTCGTGACTTTGCCGGATATGGTTCCGGCCCTTCGTAAGACTGACCACTACCGCCGCTATCGGAAGCAAAACCATCACTGAAAGCCCAACGCAATTAGTAACAATCCACCCTCCCTGTGGGTCCCGCAGGAAACCCGCTTGCCGGGTTACGTCATCGAACAGGCTCCAGAAAAACAAAGAGCTCAGGATGATGGGTATCCCAATCTGAATAAGGTAGTTCCACCATTTTCCCACTTGCCAGTCGCTTCGCTCGTTAGCGTGCCGCCGAAGACGCTCAATCCGCCATATCCACCCAAGTACCATACACTCAAGCAGGCCCAGCCACGCGATACCCCACGTCCCATCAATAAAGTCCCCGATAACCCCTATCCAGCTCAGGCCGCCCTGCGTAACATACACCATTGCTCCTGCCATTCCAATGACCGTTATAACCGGAAGGACAATGCTCCGCCTCCACCCGGTCTTGTCAACTACCGCCGCAAGCATCGACTCCGTCAGGGAAAACGCCGAGTCTATCCCCAGGGTCACCAGCGCAAAGAAGAACACGAAGCTAAACCATGCAGAGTGAGGTAACTGCGCCAGGGCGTACGGAAATGCCACAAAAGCAAGCGCAGGCCCGCCCTCGGCAACAGTTTCCACGCCCACCGGTTGCCCTGCCTGACGGGTGACAAATGCCATAGCCCCCAACGTCGCAAAGACCGCCAGACCCGCCACGAAACTCGTCCCGAAGTCGGCAAGAGCTATTATGGCCGCGTTGTTGTTCAGGTCGCTTTTTCTGTGAAGGAAACTGGCGTAAGTAATCATAACACCGCCAAATGCAAGACTCAGAGAAAAAAAAGCCTGGCCAAATGCAAATCGCCAGGTCGTCGCATACGCAAGTTGCGACCAATCGGGATTCAGATAGTAAGCCAGCCCTTCCACACTGCCTTCGAGTGTCAGACCGCGAACCGTCAGAATCAGCAGCATAAGCCACGGCAGTGGAACCGTCCACCAGACGATTTTGCCGACCAGCTTGACCCCACGAAAGATGCAGAAGTACATCGCCACCCAGGTAATAACCAGAGGCCAGAATATATGCCAGCGAATATGCCCCAGGGCCGGAGCATCTATCTTGCCCAAATAAGTATCGTTGAAGAAGCTCTTGGCCTTTTCCACACCATCCAGGCCCTGGCCCGCCCAGGGAAGCTCGCCTCCGTTGAGAATACCCTTGACACTGAACCACAGGAAGCTAAAACAATACGCCAGAATCACCGTATAAAACGTTGCTATCACGAAGCCTAAGAGTATGCTCCACCAGCCCACGAACTCCAACTTCTTGTGCCCGCATGAAAATGCATAGGGTGCCGCACGTTGAGTAGAGTGCCCCAGACTGAATTCAAGGATGAGCATCGGCATGCCGATTGCAAAGACAGCGATGACGTACGGTATCAAAAATGCACCGCCGCCATGGTCATACAGCTCGTAAGGAAACCTCCATAGATTGCCCAGACCCACCGCCGAGCCGACCGCCGCAAGGATAAATCCGCCTCTTGTCCCCCAGCTTTCTCTTCGCTCTTCCAAAAGCTCAACCATCGTCGTTCAACTCCGCTCGTTAAGTTTGTTCCACCTCCGGCCAAAAATCGCAACACCCTATTTGCTTATGCCCAGTACTTCCAGCGTGTTACGCTCGATTATGGTCCGAATGTTACCGCGGGGGACAGTAGGAAGATTCGTATCGCCCAGGAGCTTGTTAAAACCCAGCAGGGTCTCCATACATTCGCTTGAGACCCCGAAGGGAAAGCCGCTGCCAAAAAGTAGCTTGTCCATTACTCCTGCTTCGTAGGCAGAAACCACCATATTATAGGTATACCACACGTTGGCAGGCTTTATGGTCAGGTCGGCGTAAACGTTCTCGTGCTTGGCCACCATTGCCAGCGTCTGCCCGATAAACGGCACGCCCATATCACCGATGATGATTTTGAGTTCAGGAAAATGCCTTGCCACCTCATCAAGCAGAAAAGGCTGGGCATAATCAAGGACAGCCTCTGGGCCTAATGGTGGTCCGTTATGAAAAAAAACCGGCAGGCCGAGCTCCTCGGCAGTTTCGTAAAACCGCATCGCCCGGCTGTGCGCGGGGTGAAAACCGCAGCTCGAACAATAGAGAACCGCCCCCTTATGTCCCAGCTTTTCAGTAACATAAGTCAGGTTCTTCACTATTGTTTTGTCTTCCACAGGGTCTATAAAGGCAAAACCCAGCATTTTGTCTTTGTGCCTGCCAACGTATTCACCGAGCTTTTTATTGGATTGCTCGCTGGAGTCCTCCGCGTTGCCAAGCACTATACAGACATCCACCGGCTCAACCGCCGCCAGATGGTCCGAAGCCGCTGCATCCGTAGGTGAGCTCTGCATATGAGTATGGCAGTCAACTATCATATCACCATGCCCTTAATTGTCTGCCTTTTACAATAGCAATCACTCGATAATCAATAACCAATTGCAATTGCACCGTCAAGGACAAATATTTCCCCGGATTCCGCCCTGTCGCCCGCTTCACAGCAGCCCCTGAGCCTGACTGCGCCTGCCGGAACCGCTTCGTTTGCCCCGTAAAAAAAATGACCCGCTCCTCAAGGACCCTTCTTGACCTGAGATGCACCCGGTTGTAATATAGCCGTCAGAAATCTGGTTCTCGCTGAAAATGGAAAGCTTTATGGATTGTCCGGTTTGTAACAATGCGATGATTACCTTGGAACTGGCCGAGGTCGAGGTCGACTACTGCGTCGCTTGCGGGGGCATCTGGCTCGACGCCGGAGAACTCGAAATGCTCCTCGGAGACCCCGAAAAGGCCGCCAAGCTGCTGGACTCCTTCCACACCGACAAACATTGCAACGAAAAACCCAGAAAGTGCCCAATTTGCCTTAAGAAAATGGAAAAAGTCCTTGTCGGCACATCCACCCCGCCGCTTCGCATCGACAAGTGCCGCCGGGGCGACGGTTTATGGTTTGACACCGGTGAACTGCAGGATATCCTGAACAGGGCACAATTGGATAGTGACAATAAAATCCGAAAACTGTTGGCTGATATGTTCGGCCAGGAACAAAACTTGCACGTAACGTAGCTCAACTTCAGTAACCTGATTAGGGAGCAGAACTATGGGAAAATGGAGTATTGTGTGTGTAATCGTCGGGGTTGTTATTCTGGCTGTAGCCATTATACTGAAAAAACGCTCGGGCTAACAACCGCACCTTAATCAATCTTTAGTGAAGGGAATAAAGTATGATAGTCGCGATAATCGTTATCGTGGCGGCTGTGGCTTTGCTGGCTCTCTTTCTGGTTACTATTTACAACTCGCTTGTGCGCCTCCGCAATCAAGTCAGTAACGCATGGTCCCAGATTGACGTGCAGCTCAAACGCCGACACGACCTCATCCCGAATCTGGTCGAAACCGCCAAAGGTTATATGAAACACGAACGTGAGACCTTCGAGGAGATTACAAAGGCACGAAGCCAGGCCATGGGCGCAAAGACCGTCGCAGAAGCCTCAAAAGCAGAAGGCTCGCTCGGCGAGGCCATGAGCAAGTTTATGCTCGTCGTCGAAAATTACCCCGACCTAAAGGCCAATCAGAATTTCCTCGCACTCCAGGAAGAGCTTACCAGCACGGAGAACAAGATTGCCTTTTCCAGACAAAGCTACAACGACCAGGTCCTGTTCTTCAATAACAAGATTCAGATGTTCCCGTCAAACATCGTTGCCGGTATGTTCAGCTTCGGAAAAAGAGATTTCTTCGAAATCGAAGTGGCCGCCGAACGAGAAGTGCCTAAAGTAAGCTTCACCTAAAACCGTTGCCGTGCCGCTCGAACCGAATGCGTTCGGCTTGCTGAAATATTCGGCTGCGCACCGCCCGAACCAGTAAGAGCCTATCCGAATAACCGGGTCGTTATGAGGCCGAGCGAAAAGTCTACGTAGGGTGCGATGAATCGCACCAATTATGCGAGAGGCAAAACCTGGGGACAG
>JAUWKC010000331.1 GCA_030607345.1 Planctomycetota bacterium
GAAGCCCAGTTCGAAGGGCTGAGAGACGAGACCGGAACTTTCGTTGTTGCGCCTGGTTTCCACGTCTCGTTTGGCGGCAGTTTCGATGCGTTAAGCGGAGCCATAGCAGGGAACGGTATTGAATTCTTCGGAAATGCCGGAGGCACAATCAATGGGTCCGTAATTAATTATTCCGACGACGACATGACCCTGACAGGCAACAGCGACCTGTTTTTTAATCGTTCCGGCACCGTCAAGATACCGGCAGGGTTCATCGCTGAGATAGTACTGAGATATGACCCCAGCTCCTATTCGGAAGTCGCAATCTAACTCGGCATAAAGGACAGGGACAGATAGATTATTAACAAGGGCTGTGAGCATTACGCTTGCAGCCCTTTTGCTCTATTAGAATCCGCAGGCAAAAGCAGTTCTCCCTTCGTCAGGATATTTCTCAGACGCCATAAAATTGGGCTGGTGTTATTTACTTTCAGGCTGATTGCGGTATACTCACCTGCGGTGAAGAAATGATTAACGGAGAAAACGAAATGACAAAACAAAACACACGCAGACTGATGGTATTGGTCAGCGCAGCAGCGTTGTGTGCGGTCCTGATTGTTGGCGTCTGCGATGCGGCCCAAAATGCCGTGGTCGTGCACTGCGACCGCAAAATCGGCGTTATCAACCCGAACATCTACGGGCATTTCGCCGAACATCTCGGCAACTGTATCTACGAGGGAATCTGGGTCGGGCCCGACTCCAACATACCCAATGTTCGAGGCATCCGCAAAGACGTCGTCGAGGCGCTGAAGAAGCTCAAGCCGCCAATTATCCGCTGGCCCGGCGGCTGTTTCGCCGACAGCTACCACTGGAGAGACGGCATCGGACCGCGCGAAAAGAGACCAAAGCGAATCAACATCCACTGGGGACGTGTCACCGAAAACAACCACTTCGGCACACACGAGTTTATCGACTTCTGCAGGCAGGTGGGCGCTGAGCCGCTCGTAGCGGCAAACGTCGGCAGCGGCACTCCACAGGAGCTGCGCGACTGGCTCGAATACCTCAACCTCGACGGCGACTCCACCCTTGCCGAGCTTCGCGCCGAAAACGGCCATCCTGAACCTTTCAACGTCCGCTACATCTGCATCGGCAACGAGAACTGGGGCTGCGGGGGAAGCATGGACCCGGTGCACTACGGGCGGCTCTACCGACAGTTCTCCGAGTTCTGCGACTTTCCGCCTAAAGACAAAGGCTTCTACAGAATCGCATGCGGACCTTCCAGCGCCGGCTACGACTGGACAAGGAACTTCTTTAAGACGCTCTCAGGCGCCGAAGGTAACGGCAGAAACCGACTCGGCAGAGCACAGGCCTTCGACCTGCACTATTACACGGGCAGCAAGGGCCAGGGAACCGCCACCGAGTACACCGTCGAGCAGTTCTACGGCCTGCTCGCAAAGGCGCTCCACGTCGAAGAAATAGCCCTGAAGCATTGGGAAATCATGAGCGAGTACGACCCTGGACACAAGGTGAAACTCGCCGTGTGTGAATGGGGGACATGGCACAAAGCAATGCCCGGTACAAACCCGCGATTCCTGCGCCAGCAAAACACCGTAAGAGACGCCCTGCTGGCGGCACTGACGCTCAACATCTTCAATCGTCACTGCGACATAA
>JAUWKC010000249.1 GCA_030607345.1 Planctomycetota bacterium
AAATTCAAGACATTGATAGCGATGGTTTTGCCAGTGACCGGGAGATAAACATTGAAGCATCTTCTACATGCGGCAAAGTTAAAGTAGGCAGCGAAAGTTTTACAGATGGTGCACAAATAGATAACGTGGCAGTCGGAGAAGGTTTCAGGTTAAAAGTCCAGAGGGATGCAGACAATGTGGATGATGATGCGGCGGGCGATGCGGAGCTTTTATTCGTGGAGCTGAAGGAGACGTAATGGCAAGGGGGTTTGACAGGTCCAGCGATGAGTATTTGATGCATAGTGCCGGCGTGGTTTCAGGGCCGCCGTTTAGTATGGCGGGATGGATGTATCCGATAGATGATTCGGAGGTCCTTTATGTGATTGGCAGCCTGGGTTACAGCGGTAATCATTATGATTATTATGAAATAGAATGGCGTCCAAGTACTCCAAATGTTCGAGCAATAACAAGAAATGCTGTCACCAGCTCAGGCGCAGTAACTTCGAGTGGGCCGAATATGAGCCAGTGGAATCATGTAGCTGGTGTATTTGCAGGCGTCAATTCAACCTCGGTTTTCCTGAATGGGGGCAGTAAAGGTACTGATTCGCGTTCATGCGTTGTAGGCCATAACCCGAACCAAACAGGGATTGGCGGTTTAGTGCGAAGTACATCATACGATTATCAACAATTTGACGGCTATATTGCTGAATTTGCGATATGGGACACGAACCTGTCTGACGAGGAGATAGCTGTTCTTGCGGCGGGATATTCACCTTTGTTTGTTAGGCCTCAGAACCTGGTCGGTTACTGGCCGTTGATAAGAAAAGGCTCTGCTGTAGATAACATTGACATAGTGGGGCGTTACAACATGACCGATTACAACGGTCCGTCTGATGCGTCTCACTGCCGCATTATTTATCCGGGAGAAGTTTTTGTCGGTAAGGGTAAGCCAGAAGTGGGAGTTGCTGTTTTGATGCAGCATTACAGAAAGATGAGGGTAGCGTAGCGATGTTTCTGAAACAATCGACGGCAGCGGCGATTAAGATGGGTCCTTTTGTTGATGATACGGACGGCAAGAGCGCCGAGACTGGTCTTACGATTACGCAAAGCGACGTAAGGCTATCGAAGAACGGCGGGGCATTTGCACAGAAAAGTGATGCGAGCAGTGCGAGTCACGATGAGAATGGTTACTACGCTGTTGCGCTCAGTGCGACTGATACGGACACGGCTGGTGTTTTGCGTGTTGCGATATACAAGTCGGGGGCTTTGCCGGTGTGGCGGGACCTGGTAGTGATACCGGCGCATATCTACGATTGGCAGTTTGGTCTGGACGGTCTTTATGAAGCGGCGGCGAAGGTGCTTGTCAACAAGGCGGTTCAGGACAAGTTGACAGGTGCGGTGCAATACTTCGATGACGACGGCGAGACTGTGATTCTGACGCACACGCCGAGCGAGGACGAGTCGAGCATTAGTCGGACGCCGAGCTGATGGAGAGCAAATTCCTAAAAGACGCGCTGTTTGGAGGTATGACGGCCAACGGCTTTAAGCTCGGCACGGTGCTGAGCTTTGGCTGGTTCTGGACGCGGGTCGGAGGCTGTTGTTTGCTCTACCGTGGTGAGAGCTTCGACGGGATTGACTGTGCGGACATACTTGCGGTTGGTGAGCCGGAGGCGTCGGAGATTTCGCCGCCGAGCTGGGTCAGTCATACTGCAGGAAGGACGTATTTTTATCTGGTTCGGCGAGTAAACGGCTGTGGGCAAGAAGAGCAGAGTTTTGGCGCTGTTGTCAGGGTACGTATTGATACCGAGGGAGAGTTGGCCAAGGCCAGGCCTAATGCAATTTTCACAATAAGAGCGAGGCGGGTGGATGGCGACAGGATAGAGCTTACCTGGTTCTACAATCCACTCGGACAAGAGTCGGAGCCGGTGTGCTTTTCGGTTTACTATGACGGCGGGACGGGTGAGATTGACTATGACAATGCGGTCGGCGTTATCGACTATGCAGGCAGGAGGTATTACAGCTACACGAGCGGCTCTCTGGCTGCGGGTGAGTATGCCTTTGCGGTAAGAGCGGAGGATTCTGCGGGGATTCAGAGCTGCTGTTTGGGTCAGATAAGAGTACAGCTTAAGACGACGGTTCCGGATGCGGTTGATATTGTGGGCGCCGAGGCGATTTGAGGCTGAGAGATTTGATTATGTCCAACAGGGTAGATTTTTTTGGGTCGGCAGGTGATGGGCTTTCTGTGCCGGCGGGTACGGTTTCGGTTTTTTACGATGGTTCGCTGTGCCGCCGGCTTGAGCCGGTGGAGGTGGTGCGTGGCGGCGTGCCGGAGTTCAGTTGGGCCAGGCTTGCTCTTAATACAGCAGCGTGTCAGGACAAGGACAGTGTAGCTGTAGAGGAGATTGAGAGCGAGATTTCGATTGGCAAGCCGATTTCTATCCGCCAGGTTCACAATGAATATGATGGCGGAAGGGTTTTCAGTTCGAGCATATTCGAGGGGCAGGTAGAAGGCATCGAGACTAAGCTCGGCGAGAATGGAGAAAGTGCAGAGATAATAGCCGCCGATTGCAGCGCTGTTCTGAGTCGAGTTACCGTTTATGGCCGGCGTGTGGTCGGCAACGATGGCTTGAGCGTGTTTTTGGCTGGTCCTGATACGGTCTTTAATCCTGCGGGAAAGGGTAACGCCTCTGCTGAGCCGACACAGGACAAGGGAAGGTTCTACACGGCGTTTTCCGCCGATTCCTTAGAGGGCAAGTGTTGGAGTTATGCCGAGGCGATTTATTATTTGTTGTGTGAGTATTTGCCGGCCGGCGTGGTTGAGTCGGTGCGAATCGAGCAACTGACGGGGCTGACGGACGGGCAGATAGTTCGCGAACTGGATGTCACGGGTCTTGATTTGATAGAGGCATTGAGGTTGTGCTGCGAGGCGGTTGGGCTGGAGTTTGAGTTTGTTCCTCGGTGCGCGGCGACGGGCGTGCGGCAGGCGATTGTGTTTTACCGTCCCGGCAGGGGCAGGGTGGTTGAGCTTAACTGTCAGCGCAGGGGTGAGCGGCTTTGCCTTTCAAAGACAAATATCGCCCGGTTGCATGGTGTGAAGAACTTCTGGCCGGTGACGCACAAGTACATCGGGCAGGGCGACTCGAAGGTTTATGAGGCGACGTTTGAGCTGGTTAAGGCGTGGGACGCGAGCCTCGAGGACACGGATTACGACAAGTTCTCGGCTTCGAGCAATGCCGAGTTCTATAAGGTCAAGGACGTGTATCGTAAATGGTGTCTTAACGAGGCGGGCTGCTACAGCGGCGCTGGGTTCGGTCAGGGCGAGGCGTTTGATTTTTCCAGGATTTTCGAGGGTGCTGCTTTTGTG
>JAUWKC010000310.1 GCA_030607345.1 Planctomycetota bacterium
AAACTTGGGCACAGGCAACGCCGGACGGCCGCTACGCCATGATATACATTCCGCAAGGCGATCATCGGTATCCGATGGCAATTACGACAAGTGATGATGGTATTACCTTTAAGGATATGCGTGTGGTTCACGGTGAGGTTCCGCCGCAGCGATACGAAGGCAGAGCCAAACCCTTAGGCCCGCAGTATCTGCGAGGATTAAGTGAATGGGGCACCGACGGTTCGCGTAATGACAAGGACTGCATCTGGACGTTTTACAGCCTGAGCAAAGAGGATATCTGGGTCAGCCGGATTCCGGTACCGATTGTCGCTGAAGGAAAACATGCAAAGGACAATTTCGACAAGATCCCGACCGGACCGAGAGTACCAGAGTGGAATACTTACAGTCCGGTATGGGCACCGGTCAGTATCGCGGCAGAAGCGGGGGGCAAGAATCACTATCTCGAACTCGAAGATCGTGAGCCGGTGGACTATGCCCGCGCGATTCGGACTTTCCCGCAAAGCAAAAGTGTTGAGACAAGCTTCCGCGTGGCCGCCGCGCAGGCCAACAGCGGTCGGCTGGAAATTGAGCTGCTGGGTGAATTGGCCACGCGTCCGGTGCGGATAGTACTCAACGACCAGGGGCAGGTACAGGCGATTGACGCTCGACGACCCGAGACCGAGTCGTTCTCGCCGGGATTAGCCGGCACGTATTTTAACAAGACTGATTTTCGTGACCCCGAAAATGAGGTTGATGTCCTCGATAGTTTGGACCAGTACTGGGGCGATAGCAAAGGCAATGATTGGAGCGCGCGGTGGACAGGTCTTATCGAAGCGCCCTATAGCGGAGAGGTTACCTTCAGCGCTGAAGCCACCGATGGCTTGCGTCTGAAGATCGGCGAGAAGATCGTCATCGACGGGTTGTCGATCAACGGCGCTCGAACAGGAAAAGTCACCATGACCAAGGGTCTGAAGATGCCTGTCACGCTGGAGTTCGCCTCGGGGCAAGGCCAGGCTGCGCTACGCCTTTCGTGGTCTTGGTCGGGTCAGAGCCAAACCATTGTTCCGGCTGCGGCGTTGGGTCATAAGGAATCTCCAAAGGTCAAGCCTGTCGATGTGACGGCGTATAAAGCTGGTAAGTGGCTCGATTTCAATCTGAAAGCTGATTGCGGCAAGGGTACGTACACGCTGAAGCTGAATGGCCGGGAAGTGTTGAAAGACGCCGGGTTCGCCGAATCGTCTTCGACGCTGTACGGTCTGAGCTTCCGCACGGGTGAGTATCGCGGCGAGCCCGAAGGAAGAGCCGACCGGGACATCCCGAACACGGAAGAGCCTTTGGCGGCGGCCACCTACCGCATCGACGACGTGAAGACCGGCAATCTGTGACAGACAGAATAGAATCTGACTGGGCCAAGTTACACGGCTTTCAGCACTCAATTGACCGGAGAAAGAACATGCCGGCAAGTTGAAGGTTCTCTTTCGTAAGCTTACTGAACTGGCTGGGCAGGCAATCAGAGTACCGTGTCAAACGGTACCGGGCTGTGCTTAGACATCTGCACCGGTAGTGTCTTGGGCTGTTCACCTCTTCCTCAAACACTCCTTTAACAATTCCCTACTGACTATATGCCGAGTTGCGCTTCTTGATACGCCGAGCCTCTCGTTGGAACCGGCATATAATCTACCGAGCAGGTCATAGACAAATATGATACCATCGGTATTATATCACGGGTATGGTATTGTAGTTTTGTCCGAGCGTTAAGGGGAAGTATTTCATGGACAGCGAAAAGATAGAGTTTGTTCTGTTGGGTGCGGGAAATATCGCAGGCAAATATGTGGCCGCAGTCAACAATGTTCCGACCGCATCAATTAAAGCAGTAGTATCCAGAACAATAGCAAAAGCAGAGGAATTTGCGCAAAAGCACGGCATCGAACATTTTTCGGACAGCCTGGAGTCTTTGGCAGAAAAGGTGGATTTCGATGCGGTCATAATAGTTACTCCCAGTGGATTGCACGCCGAAGGCGCTATTCGTGCCGCGAGATTGAGAAAACACGTTCTTTGCGAAAAACCGCTTGATATCACCCTTGAGAAGATAGACGCAATGACAGCGGCATGTGAAGCTGCGGGCGTCAAGCTCGGCTGCGCATTTCAGCATCGCACAGCAGCCCATAACAAGGCGGCATACGAAGCGGTCCGAGCAGGTAAGCTTGGAAAAATTTATATCGCGAATACCTTTCTGAAAAAGTACAGAGGGCAGGAATACTACGACAGTGCAGCCTGGAGAGGTACATGGCAGCTCGACGGCGGTGGGCCTTTTATTCAACAGGCAGCACATACACTTGATTTGATGGTTTGGATGATGGGACCCGCCAAATCTGTTTTTGCCCGAACTGCAACGGTAGCACATGATATAGAAGTCGAAGACATGGGCCATGCCATTGTGGAGTACAAAAATGGTGCTCAGGGAGTATTGGAAGCTTCGACCGTAATCAAGCCGGGGTATCCGAACAAAATCGAGATTCA
>JAUWKC010000329.1 GCA_030607345.1 Planctomycetota bacterium
AAACAGGCGGCGGCCGGATTCGAACCGGCGAATAACGGTTTTGCAAACCGTCGCCTTAGGCCTCTTGGCTACGCCGCCACTCAGGGTCGCCATCAGTTTATATTAAATAGTGCGTTTTTGCAACAGAAAATGTTGCTTCACACAAGAAGAACACCAGGCACGGACTCCAAATCCCCCATCCACCACACAGGACTCCAAGAGGAGCCTATGGACTATGCCAGCCGCAAGCAGCAGGATTCACCTGTCAGTCGAGCAGCGCCCTGCCCGGCAGTCTTTGTTGACGTGTATAGGCTCAGCTTTCCAGAAGGCTCAAAATCTCCTTTTCTATGTCTTCGGCCCTCAGACCAAACTTCTTTTTCATCGCCTCGTTGGTGCCGGACCTGCCGAAGACGTCCCGCACGCCTATCCTCTTGACCTTCACGGGGTGCTTTTCCGAAACGACCTCTGCGACGGCTGAGCCGAGCCCTCCGATGATATTGTGATTGTCAATCGTGACTATTTTGCCCGTCTCTTCGGCCGCTTTTACTATCGCCTCCTCGTCGACAGGCTTTAGCGAGCTCATATTGATAACTCTTGCTTCGATATTCCTTTGTTCGAGAGCGGCAGCGGCCTTGAGGGTATCTTCAATCATTTCACCATAAGTAATAAGAGCGACGTCATTGCCCTGCTTCAGCGTCACGGCTTTTCCCAGTTGGAATTTGTAATCTTCGGGCATCACCATGGGCCAGGCATCTCTTCCAATTCTGATATACATTGGTCCATCGTAGCCGGCGGCGAATCTGAGCACCTCCTCTGTTTCGCGGGCGTCGCCCGGCTGGACCACCGCCATACGAGGAATGGCACGCATAATGGCGATGTCTTCCAGCGACTGATGTGATGCGCCGTTCTTGCCGGCAAAAAGCCCCGGATACAACCCGAGGATTTTAACGCCGACACCGGACAGTGCAATCGAGACCGTTACCTGGTCGCAGGCCCTCCTGGAACAGAACACGCACAGCGCAGAAGCAAAACAGTTGAAGCCCACAGTGCTCAGGCCCGCGGCGATCCCCATCATATTCTGCTCGGCAATGCCCACCTCAATGAATCTTTCTGGAAAGCGCTCTCTGAAAGCGCCGATTTTGGAGGCCGGCCAGAAGTCCGCATCCAAAACGACAATATTCGGATTGCTTTGTCCCAACTCGACCAAAGTCTTGCCCAAGACATCTCTGGGTGCTTTTCTCTCGGCCATCTATATTACTCCTTCATTAGTGACAGGGTATTTTCCAGTTCTTCCTGCGAGCAGCCCAGTTTCTTCAGGGCCGCACTTACCTGCTGGCGTGTCATTGATACCGAATGGCTTGCGACCTCGTCTTCGAAATCCGGAATCCCACGTCCCTTTACAGTGTGAGCGATTATGAAGACAGGCTTGCCTTTGACCTGTTTGGCTTGTTCAAAAGCGTCGATAAGCTGGCTGACCGAGTGCCCGTCCGTCTCGATGACGTGCCAGCCGAATGCCGTCCACTTATCGTTAAGGGGCTCCAGCGGCATAACCTCCGGCGTTCTTTCCGACAGGGCCAATTTGTTGTAGTCGATTATCGTGGTGAGGTTGTCAAGCTTGTATTTGGAGGCGAACATCGCCGCTTCCCAGATTTGGCCCTCGTGGCATTCGCCGCATCCGATAACTGCGTAGGCGCGGAAGCTTTTGCCCTTTATCCTTGCTCCCAGCGCCATTCCGGCTGCGGTTGACAGGCCCTGACCGAGAGGTCCGGTGCTCATTTCAATTCCAGGGCACAATC
>JAUWKC010000330.1 GCA_030607345.1 Planctomycetota bacterium
AACGTGGGGGCCTATCCGCCGGCGGGCAAGGTAAGGTTCCGGCCGGTCGGGCCCGGCTCAAAGATGTGGAGTCTGTCCAGGTCCAGATGCAATTCTATTCTCTGGTCCGGACGAAGTTCCGTATGCGGGTCGAGGTCGGCGACAAACTTTTCGCCCCCATCGGCAGTGAAGTACACATTTGTCCTGCTGCCGACAGGCTCGACTATGTCGACGGCTGCGGAGATGGTGTTACCAACTTGCCCCCGGAATCCTTCAGGTGAGATGCTTTCCGGCCGCACACCCAAAACCAGAGGTTGGTCATTATACCCGGCCAGAAGTGTTTTCAGGCGCAGCGGCAGGGTGATGACATTATTCTCTGTTATAAAGCAGGTGGTATCGTCCACAATTTTCACTCGGCCCGCCAGGAAGTTCATCGTTGGTGTGCCCACAAAACCTGCGACGAATCTATTGGCCGGTCGTTCGTATATCTCCGCAGAACTGCCGGTCTGCTGGATTGCGCCTTCTCGCATCACACAGACGCGGTCGCCTAAGGTCATAGCCTCCGACTGGTCGTGTGTGACATAAATGGTCGTGGCCTTGATTTTCCGGTGGAGTATCTTGAGTTCGGTGCGCATTCGGAGCCGCTCAGCGGCGTCGAGATTGCTCAGCGGCTCATCGAAGAGGAATGCGTTGGGATTTCGGACTATCGCCCTGCCCAGTGCTACGCGCTGGCGCTGCCCGCCGGAGAGAGAATCAGGCCTGCGGTCCAGCAGGTGTGTTATGGCGAGCAGACCGGCGGCTTTTTGCAGGCGGTCTTTGATTTGGACCTTCGGCAGTTTTCGGAGCTTAAGAGCAAAAGCCATATTCTGATACACCGTCATATGCGGATACAAGGCGTAGTTCTGGAAGACCATAGCTACATCGCGGTCCCTGGGAGCAAGACGATTGACGAGGCTGCCTGCAATATAGACGCTGCCGGTGTCCGGTTGTTCAAGGCCCGCGATTATTCTTAACGTTGTGGTTTTGCCGCATCCGCTCGGGCCGACGATAACCACGAACTCACCGTCGCCAATATCGAGGCTGAAACCAGAAACGGCAGTGACATTGCCGTCAAAAACCTTTGTCACATTTTCTAATCTGACGGCGGCCATACTTGCTTTTACGTCCCTAAGTCAAAATATCCTGCGTCTCAGCAGGCACTTGGCCCGCCAGGCGAAAAAGAATCCGACAATTACATAACAGAGCATGCAAAAAAGCATCCAGCACGTTGTCTCGATAGTGTCGAGCCCATGGAAATGCGCCCAATCATAAACATAAGGGCGGCTGCTATCAACTGTTGCACCAATTACAACGACCGCGTGAACAAAAGGGTTGGTATCGGCATAAATCTTAGTGAGTTCCTGGCCAAAGTTGGCGACTTGGCAGACTAACAACAGCAGAAAAGGCACCAGGGCCCAGATTACACCGGCCAGGGCGAAATTCATAATCACCGCCGTGGTGCTGCGTCTGAATCTTGCACTGAAATACAGCCCGGTGCACCCCAGAAACACTACGACCCAGGCAACTACAATGGCAATTTGAGCAATAGCAATCGGATGTAGGTATCCGACAGCGGCAAACAGAAGCAAGTGGCCGAACAGCAAGAGCCAGGCCGGCAGACATCGGCGGAGAATACCTGCGAATTTACCTAACAGAATGTGTGCGTCGCTAAGCGGCGTTGCCAGCAGCAGCGGCCACGAACGAGCCTCCTTTTCCGCGGTAATGCAGGTTGCCGGAAGAATGATAGTGAACAACA
>JAUWKC010000277.1 GCA_030607345.1 Planctomycetota bacterium
GCGTCGAGAACGTGGCGCTTGGAAAAATGGTAACCTCCAGCGACTCTCAGCCGACTGTCGGCAAGCTCGTTTTTGTCACCGACGCCGATAAGGAAGCAACCGACGGCAGTTACGTTGAGTGGGGACCTTTCGTTCAGCACGTGACAATCGACCTGGGCGGCGAGTACGAGATATACGCAGTGGTGTTCTGGCACTATCACAAACAGGCCCGAGTCTATTCTGATGTTATCGTTCAGGTCGCCGGCGACCCTGATTTTGTCACCGGTGTCAAGACGCTCTTCAACAACGACATCGACAACTCGGCCGGCCTGGGCATAGGCCAGGATATGCACTACGTTGAAACCGCCGAGGGGAAACTCGTTTATAGCGCCGAAGGGGTGCGCGGGCGTTACGTTCGCCTGTACAGCGGCGGCAGTAGTGCCGACGACTTCAACCACTACATCGAAGTGGAAGTTTACGGCAAGCCAGCGAAATGAAATGGCTGACAAGCAGTTGCCTGTTGATTCTGGCAGCGACGGCGGCCGGTGCTGCCTTTCGCTTACCTGCACTTGACAGCCGGCCTATGCACTGCGACGAAGCGGTCCACGCCGTGAAGTTCGGCGACTTATTGGAGAAGGGTTCTTACCGATACGAACCGCACGAGTACCACGGACCGCCGCTCAACTACCTGACACTGATACCTGCGTGGCTTAGCGGCGCCGACGAGCTAAAGGACATCGACGAATTTACCGTGCGGATTGTACCTGTGTTTTTTGGGGTGGCGCTGGTCCTGCTGTTTTTGCTTCTGACCGATGGTCTGGGCCGACCGGCCGCCGTTATTGCTGCTTTGCTCACCGCCGTCTCGCCGGCTTTTGTTTTCTACAGCAGGTATTACATCCAGGAGATGCTGCTTGTCTGTTTTAGTTTTGGCGTGATTGTTTTCGCCTATCGCTGGTTCCGCAGCAACAGAATTATCTGGGCGCTACTGGCCGGTATGTCCCTGGGCCTGGCCCACGCTACCAAGGAAACATTTATAATCGCTTTTGGCTCGATGCTTCTGGCCCTTTTTCTTACCTGGATTATGCATCGTCGCCGCAGCGTCCGGGACACGGTTACGAAAATCAGGCCTGTTCATCTTGTTGTGCTCATAGCAGCGGCTGTCGGCGTCTCAGCCTTGTTTTACTCGTCATTTTTTAGTAACCCTGCCGGCGTATTGGATTCGTTTCGCACGTACGGCACTTATTTTAGCCGGGCTTCACAAGGCTCTCTGCACATCCACTCGTGGCATTACTACCTGAAAATGCTCATTTTTTGCAGGTCCGGCGATGGCCCGGTCTGGACCGAAGCGCTCATTGTCCTTCTGGCCGTGGTGGGTTTCATAGCTGCTATGACCAGAAAGGGTATCGCTTCGGTTGATTTTGCACTGGTCAGGTTCGTCGCCTTTTACACACTGATTATGACCGTCATCTATTCTGCCATTCCATACAAGACGCCGTGGTGTCTGTTGGGTTTCCTTAATGGTATGATTGTGTTGGCGGGTGTGGGGGCTGTGGTTGTGGTCAGGCTGACGCCAAAGGTCCTGCCCCGCTTAATTGTGATTTGTTTGCTGGTCGGAGCTTCGCTTCATCTGGCCTGGCAAAGCTATCAGGGCAACTACCGGTTTTACGCCGACAGCCGCAATCCTTACGTATACGCCCATCCGACCGAGGACGTTATTGCCGTAGGCCGACGGATAGAAGAATTAGCTCAGGTTGATGTGGCCGGGCGCGATATGCTCATCCAGGTTATCTGCCCGGACGACGATTATTGGCCCCTGCCGTGGTATCTGCGCCGCTTCTCGAGGGTTGGCTGGTGGAATCGGATACCGGATACCTTATTGCCGAGCGCGGTTATTGTCGTCGCCGCCGAGATGGAACCGGCTCTGGCCGAAAAGATATACGGGCAGGACCATCCCCAGCCATATTTATCTATGTTCCACTCGCCTGTCCAACTGCGGCCGCAGATTGAGCTGCGATGTTATGTGGCGAAGGACCTGTGGGACCGCTATCAAGCCAGCCTTGTGAATCTGATACCGCCTGAAAGACCAAAGTCAGAAAATGAGTGACTTGCCGACCGAACCTCGTTTTGTCCGGAGCAGCTTCGGTTCGCCCCCGAACGTCAGCCGATTCGCCCACGAGGCTATGGCTACGACCTTTGAGCTGTTTATCCGGCACGAGGACGCCGACTACGCGCAGCAGGCCGCCGGAACTGCTTTCAAAGAAGTGGACCGGCTCGAAGCAGACCTTAGTCGATACATCGACAACAGCGACATATCCCGCATCAACAATCTGCCCGCCGGAGGTTCGCTTTTGGTGGACCTGGATACTTTCGAATGTCTGCAATTAGCCGCCGAGATACACCGCCGGACCAAAGGCGCTTTTGATGTTACCATCGGGCCGGTGCTGGACTGTTGGCGCAACGAAGATAAGACGCCGCGCGTGCCTTCGGAAGAAGAGTTGAGCCTCGCACGTCTTCGTGTGGGGATGAACTTGTTGAAGCTGGATGAGGCCGAGCATACGGTGCAGGTGTTGGCGGATAATATGCGAATCGACCTCGGCGGTATCGGAAAGGGCTACGCAGTTGACCGGATTGCCGAGCTGCTGCGTAACTGGAGTATAAGTTCGGCCCTGATTAGCGGCGGCTACAGTTCGGTTCTGGCCCTCGACGCGCCGGATGATGCGAAAGGCTGGCCCGTGACGTTAAGCAGCCCGCACGAGCCGGAGCGGACGCTGGCCTGGCTCCATCTAAGAAACTGTGCCGTCAGTGGTTCGGGTCTGCGAAAGGGTCTGCATATAATAGACCCTCACACCGCCCGGCCTGTGGAGGCAAAAGCGGCTGCCTGGGCGCGGGGCCGCGCGGGCCGCGCCCCCCCAGCGCGCGCCACCCCCATTTTTGTTGTATTGCCGCCACCAAAACAACCGGACGGGGGAAAACCCCCC
>JAUWKC010000258.1 GCA_030607345.1 Planctomycetota bacterium
ACAAGACAATTGTCTTGCGTGCTATAATCTTGGCAATGCTTACGGCAACCTTGGCCGTTATCAGGAGGCGATAGATGCCTATGATCAGGCCGTAAGACTCAAGCCGGCCTACATCGATGCGTACTATAATCTTGGCAATGCTTGCGGCAACCTTGACCGTTATCAGGAGGCGATAGAGGCCTATAAACAAGCGATAAGAATCAAGCCGGATTTTGCCTATGCGCACAGTAATCTTGGCGCTGCTTACGGCAACCTCGGCCATTATCAGGAGGCGATAGACGCCCTTAAGGAAGCGATAAGAATCAAGCCGGACCACGTCGATGCGTGCTATAATCTTGGCAATGCTTACGGCAACGTTGGCCGCTATCAGGATGCGATAGAGGCCTTTAAGAAAGCGATAAGAATCAAGCCGGATGACGCCGATGCGTGCTATAATCTTGGCCTTACCTATCTGAATATCAATGATAAAGGTTCTGCGTTGGAGGAGTATAAAATTCTCAAAACATTGGATGCAGAAATGGCCGACAAGCTCTTTAATATGATTAACAAATGAAAATCCGGAACAATGTCTTACGCAAAGATAATCTGAGGTTGCAAATTGCAAGAATGGCCTGCACTTTTTGGGAGTGTGCTTACACGGAGGCGCGTTATATAAATAGAAAACATCGAGTAACATCCAGCTACCCGATGTTTTCCGGAGGGGAGAAAAACTCTTTGCTTCACTGCATCTATCGGCAAGAAGTGGTAAGCAACTTTAATTGCCCAACCCGGTCTTGCCTCTATGGGGTTTTACGCTGCTGGTCCGAGAAAGTTCTGGTTTTTGCCAAGATTGGGTGGTATGGCAGAGTATCAGTCTGGTGACAGGCTCATAGGCTCACAGCTTCTGCAGCCTCGGCGGTAGGTCGTAACTCCTTTGCAGCCAAGCTGATACGCCAGTTTATAGGCCTTATCGACGGCGTTTATTGTTGCTTTTTCGTCGAAGTTTATGGTTTTGCTAACGGCGGCGTCGCAGTGCTTCTGGAAGGCGGCCTGCATTCGGATGTGCCATTCGGGCCTGATATCGTAGGCACATTTGAAGATTTTGCGTAGTTTTGGGGGTATGCGGAGGATTTTCTGTATGCTTCCGGTGGCGGCAATCTGCTTCTGGAGTTTTTCGTCGTAGAGACCGGCCTGTTCGGCGGCTTTCCTGAATACGGGGCTTATTTGCAGCATTTTTGGGCCGGCGAGCACGTGCCGGGCGAAGACCAGAGAATACAGAGGCTCAATGCTGCTGGAACAGTCGGCGATGATGCTTATCGTGCCGGTGGGGGCTATGCAGGTAACGGAGGCGTTGCGGATTCTTCGGTGTTTTTCGGTTCGCCAGGTGCTCTGATTCCAGTTTGGAAAAGGCCCTCGCGAATCGGCAAGGCCGCTGCCGGCGTTATGAGCCGTTTCGTTTATAAACTTCATAAGGTTCTCGGCGAAGTCGACGGCCTGCTGTGAGTCGTATGGGATGCCGAGCATAAACAGGCAGTCTGCGAAGCCCATAATACCGAGCCCGATTTTGCGGTTGGCCTGTACCAGTCTGACGGTTTGTCTGACGGGGTATTTGCAGACATCGACGATGTTGTCGAGAAACCTGACCGCCAATTTGATAGTCCGGGCAAGTTCGGTCCAGTCAATTTCTGCTGCGCCGGCGGTTTGCTTTACGAACTTAGCGAGATTGACGCTGCCGAGTGTGCAGGCTTCGTAAGGCAGCAACGGCTGTTCGCCGCAGGGGTTGGTGGCCTCTATTGGTCCAAGCGCCGGGGTGGGATTGTCGCGGTTAATGCGGTCGATGAAAACCACGCCTGGTTCGCCGGTGGCGTGGGCGCATTTTATTATCATTTTCCAGATGTCGGCGACGGTGTAGAATTTGCCTGTGGCTATGCCGGCTGGTGCTTTCTGTCCGGTGAGCTCGCGGAGGTCGCTTATTGTGTAGTTCGTGACGTCGAGTTTTCGTGGAAGCAGGTATCTTCGCTGTGTGCGTGGATTTATTACGATGTGGAGCGAGCGCGGCGAGCGGGCGAGCTTTTTCATCCAGCGGTCGGTTAATTTCACCGAGATATTGAAATTCGTGAAGGCGTCGAGGTTTTGCTTGGCGTTGATGAACTTGAGTATGTCCGGGTGCTCGGCACTCATCATACCCATATTTGCGCCTCGTCGAAGGGCCCCCTGCTGAATTGCCTGGGTGGTGTCGCAGAAGACCTTCCAGAAGCTCATCGGGCCCGAGGTGGTCCCGCCGCTCGAAGCGATTCGGTCGCCGGTTGGTCTGAGCCTGTCGAAGGAAAAGCCTGTTCCGCCTCCGGCTTTTTGAATGACAGCGGTGTGCTTTACGCTCTCGAAGATTTCCTCGATGCTGTCGCCGACGGGCAGTACGAAGCAGGCGCTGAGCATCTGGTTTTCTCTTGCGGCGTTCATAAGTGCAGGCGAGTTTGGCAGGAATTTCAGTGAGGCCATCAGGTCGTAGAATCTTCTGTGGTAGTGTGTGATTTGTTCGGGGTTGGCGCCGTATTTGGTTTCGGCCTGTGCGACGGCGGCGGCGACCCTGCTGAACATCTGTGCGGGTGTTTCGACGCACCTGTCCTGGTCGTCTCTGAGCAGATAGCGGCTCTTCAAGACAGCCAGGGCGTTCTCGCTTAGAACGGGCGCATCACCGGGCGGTTGTGTATTGAGCTCGGTCATAAAGGTCTCACGTACCAAAAAACATATACGAAGGCTACAATTTCCTTATCCAGCGGAACCGGAAGACGCTGCGGACCTTTTCGGTAAGTCTTACTCCTAATCGCTGGGTGCTGGTTCTGAATTCCGCCCGTTTCAAATCGCGCGTGCTGTGCGGGGGCGGGGACCTGTGAAATATCGACAGCAATCCTGCCGCAACCAGTCCCAGAAACGTTCGTATTTTAGTGCGAGCGTGCATTTGATTGTTCGCAGATTCACTTGGCGTTTAGTTTCGGACTATCTACCTCTGCACGGCCAATTTCAGGCAGGCCAACAGGTCGCGGCCTGTTCTGCTTATCGAGTCGGCCGGGCCGAATAATTGATGCCTGTCCAGAATCTCCGGCTTTCGGTCATAGTATCTCCGGACGGCGCCGATTCCACCTTCGGCCTGGCCGGTGGTTTTATAATCGCCGTCGAGGAGCCATCCGCTTATCTCGTCGTCGTACTCGGCAGGGTAAATGATGACGGT
>JAUWKC010000180.1 GCA_030607345.1 Planctomycetota bacterium
ATTAGTGCCGTATAAAATGGGAATTTTTTCAGAGGCCACCTTGAACTTTCCCCGCTGCTGCTCACTCAGCCCCCTCGTCCCCGAAACCAGACCAACGTCAATTTTAATACAGTAATCAATGGTCCTGTCCGCTGCTTCGGGCTGTGAAAAATCAACCGCCACACATGCCCCAGCGACTCCCGTCGCAAGACGGGGCTGCGGGTCGCCGGCCTTCGGAAACTCATCGGCCAGCTTAACATCTATCGGCCCGGCCCCCGCTAAAATCCCCGCATCTTTGCCGATATCGGGATGGCCCTCTTTTTCCACCGCCCCAACAATATCAAATCCGCCCGACTCGACGGCCAATACGATAATGCGCCTGCCCATCCGACCGGCGGCACCGACAACCACAAGTTTAGGTTTCATCTTCAACTCCTTTAATGGCCCATCACAAATAAGCTATCAAAAATATAACCGGCGCATCGTACAATTACAAGCCAAAACGATTATTCACTTGATTATCCCTGCCAACCGGTATTAGAATATCGTAGATTTATGTGTTTCGCAAAAGGCTAATTTATGCCCTCGGTAATGAAACTTTGCATATAAGGAGGAATTACAATGCAAACTAACAAAACCTGTACCAAATCCGGCTGTCCCTTCACAATGAATCGTCGTAGTTTCCTGACGACTGCAGGCGCTATGGCTGCGGCTACGAAGATTGGCCTGCTCGACTTCGCTTCATCGCTGTACGCTGCCCAGACAAAGCCCACCAGGAAACCGCGCATCCAGGCGGTCTTTGCGCGCCCGAAGGTCGAAAAATACTGGATGGGCTGGCCCGGCGCCGCATACGACATCAAAGCCCGCCAAGCTGACTACACCAGGATACTCACCTCTGCCGCCAAAAAGTTCGGCGTCCAGCTTGATGTCAGAGATGAACCTATCGATACCGACAACGCTGTCAGCGCCTATCTCAAACAACTCAAGAAGCAACCGCCGGATGGGCTGGTCGTTACCTGCATGTGCCTGCACCACGGTGCCTCCGGTTCGTGGCCTCACGTCAACAACATCGCCAGGAACCGCGGCAAAATCCCGACGATTGTCTTCAGCCCTATGGGTACCTCTTTTACCGGACACCTCCAGGGAACCCGGAATATCGACGGCGTCTTCACTGCCGCGACACAGGACCTCAACTGGCTGACCTTCGGCATGCGGATGCTCAAAACCATCTGGGAAATGAAAAACACCCGAATCTGCATCGTCGCAGGCAACAAGACCCACGACCGCAAGCTCAACGTCATCGGCACGACGCTCCGCTACATCCCGAGCAAGCGCTTCCTGGACGAGTTCAAGAAGGTTCAGGATAGCGATGAAGCGCGAGCCATCGCCGGCTATTACACTAAGAACGCCAGGAAAATCGTCGAACCAACAAAGAAAGACATCCTCACCGCTGCCAAGAACTACTTCGTCTGCCGACGCCTCATGGCCGCGGAGAACTGCCAGGGCATCTCGATGGATTGCTTGGGCCCCATTAGTCGCCGCCTGATACAGCCGCCCTGCCTTGCCTTCTCCAAGCTCCGCGACGAGGGCGGACTCGGCACCTGCGAGGCCGACTGGAACGCTGCTATCTCCACCCGGCTGACGAACCTTCTATTCGACCGACCGGGCTTTATGCAGGACCCCGCGCCAAACACCGTCAACAATACGCTAATGGGGGCCCACTGCACGTGCGCAACTAAACTCGACGGTTTCGACAAGTCACCAGAACCCTTTATCCTCCGCAGCCACTCCGAGTCGAACGTCGGCGTCGCCATGCAGGTGCTCTGGCGCATCGGCCAAAAGGTTACCATTATGAAATTCCAGGGGCCGGAGTCCATTATCTTGGGTACAGGCCGGGGGCTTCGAAACATCGAGACACCGCCAGCCGGAGGCTGCCGAACTTCCGTCGAGCTTGAGCTGGACGATGTGCCCGACTGCCGCGACACAAAGGGCTTCCACCAGCTCTTCATATACGGCGACCTGGAGCTTCCGTTCAAAGCATACTGCCAGCTTGCCGGGATAAAAGTCGTACACATCTGATATTGGAAAATGTATGAAACGTCGTGACTTTCTAAAAGCCGTCAGCTTCAGTGCGGCTGCGCTTGTAACACCTGGGTGTGCTCAGGCGCTCCAAAGTACCGCAAAAGGCAAAAAGCCGAACATCATCTATATAATGTTGGATGAGCTTGGCTACTTCGAATTGTCCTGTATGGGCAACAAATACATCGAGACTCCAAACATAGACCGGATGGCAACCGAGGGTATGCGATTCACGCAGGCCTTGGCCGGTGGGCCGGTATGTGCGCCGACCCGCTGCGCACTAATGACGGGCCGGCACACAGGCCACGCCACCGTGCGCAAGAACAGCCAGGTCTGGCCGATGCGGGCCGAAGATATAACCATCGCCGAGGTGCTCAAGCAAGCCAACTATGCCACCGGCGGTTTCGGCAAGTGGGGCTGTGGTGACCGTGGCACTACCGGCGTTCCCGAAAAACACGGCTTCGATATTTTCTTCGGCTACTATAATCAAACCCACGCTCACTCGTACTTCCCAAACTATCTTGTGCGAAACGGCGAAAAAGTCCCCCTCGAAGGCAACACCGGCGACTTCTACAAAGGAAAGCAGTTCTCGCACTACCTGATATTCGATGAATCGATAAAGTTTATTCGTGAGAATAAGGACAGGCCGTTTTTCTGCTACTGTGCCTGGACTCCACCGCACGGTCGATGGGGGATTCCGGAAGATGAGCCGGCCTGGCTCCAGTTCAAAGATAAGCCCTGGACCGGAGTTCCCAAAGATGCAAAGGTTTATGCTGCTATGGTGAAAATGGTTGACCGGCAAATCGGGCAAATTTTCGCCTTGCTCAAAGAGCTTGAAATAGACAACAACACGATTGTGTTCGTCTGCGGCGATAACGGCGGAAGAGGTGGATTCAATAATTTCTTCGACCCCAACAGATATTTTCGAGGACAAAAAGGAAATTTATATGAGGGCGGCCTGCGTATCCCGATGATTGTGCGTTGGCCCGGCAAAATCAAAGTCGGCGTTGTCAACGAGCACTTGTGGTATTTCCCGGATTGTTTACCGACCTTAGCTGAACTCGCCGGAGTCAAGCCGCCGGACAATATTGATGGAATATCAATCGTTCCGACACTCTTGGGTGAGCACGCCGCCGGCCGTAAGCAGAAAATGCACAAATTCCTCTACTGGGAGCACCAGCAGCAGGTGGCCGTGCGGATGGGTAACTACAAGGCCGTCAAGCCTGGTAGAAACAAGCCGTTTGAATTGTATGACCTTAGCAAAGACATTAGCGAACAGAATAATATAGCAGATGAGCACCCGGACATCTTAGCTAAAATGAAAACCTATGCAAAGCAATCACACACTGAGAACCTTATCGGGGACGTTCTCGATGAGGAAAAAAGATTCAAGGGCCACAAGTTCCGATGAGAAGCTGATATCTATCGGCTGCCTCTGTAGATGTGCACGGTGATATCATCGGTAAAGGCCGGCAGTCTAAGTGTCACAGTCCCGTTCTCTACAGCCATGCGGCGAGTACTCAATATGCCTTTGTCCGGCTTGACAATATCCATTCTGTAATCACCATTGGACAAAGGAAGGTCTATGAGTTTTAGAACCCGGCTCCTAAATTTAACGCCCTCTTTAGCGGTCGCCGAGGAACAATACGCAACGGCCTCTTTTCCCGAGGACAGCACATACTTATGACTGCGTTCCCGCAAGGCGGGGTCACTGCCAGGCCCGGACTCAATCCTGCCGTTGAACCACAGGTTCGGGTAATCGGCCAGGCTGTCCCAGAATGCTTTCAGCACCAACGCATCGTCCTCGAATTTACTCCGGCCGTTCGGATTGTAATTGTGCGGGAACTCCGGCAGGTCCTCCGAGGAGAAACCTATTCTCGGCTTCATATACAGGTCCATCTGCTGGCACTTGGCCATCATAAATTTCCACATATACTTCCTGGTGTGTACCCGCTGTTCCGGATGTATATAGCTGTACTTTTGCCCGTCATCATCCCAGCTCTCCTGCGGTATGTAGGGCTTTTTATATTTAATTCGCCAATTCCTGGCGTTGGCAACTGTGTGCTTTTTGCCATAAACCAAAAGATTAAAATATGGCCGGGTAAATATCCAGTCTCTCTGCGCCTCGCTCAACCCGCCGGTATCCATCCCAAAAATCACCTGCCTGCCGGGCTGAAGCCTGGTCCTGTGATTACGCACCGCCAGAGCCATTTCTGTAATCCACGATTGCATCTTTGCCCACTGGCGGTAATGCTCCTTAATCTCGTGAACAAGGTCATAATAGACGTTGTCCAAATCAGCCGTTACTTCGACGAGTTTTTTGAACCAGGCTTTTTGCGCATTCACAAGGCCGGTCTTTTTATCCGCCA
>JAUWKC010000210.1 GCA_030607345.1 Planctomycetota bacterium
AAGAATATTGTTGCGGCCGGGCTGGCCGATGCGTGTGAGATACAATTGTCTTACGCCATCGGCGTGGCCGAACCGATTTCTGTGCTGGTAGATACCGAAGGAACCGCCAGGGTAAGCGAGCAAAAAATAAGCCGACTTGCAAGGAAGTTCTTCCCATTGACGCCCAAGGCTATGATAGCTTACTTAAAGCTTGCCCGGCCGATTTACGCTGAAACCTCCCACGGCGGGCATTTCGGAAGAAAAGGCGTCAACTTCACCTGGGAGAAGACAGATATGGTAAACAAACTCCGCAAAGCCGCAGGGCTGTAAGGACAACCCTGTGCGGTCGCCTTCTTGCAGATAACATCAACAACAAATTAGGGCAATCACACAGGATTGCCCCTACGTTCGAATTTTGGGTTTTTGCCTATCCTGTACGCTATCCGCTAATGGTTAAAGTGGCGTTTGCCGGTGAAGACCATTGCTATGCCGTGCTTGTCGGCAGCGGCGATGACTTCGCCGTCCTTGGTCGAGCCGCCGGGTTGAGCGATAGTGGCCACGCCTGCCCTGGCTGCATTTTCAACGTTGTCCGGGAATGGGAAGAAGGCGTCCGAGGCCATCGCGCAGCCTTTGGTTTCGTCGCCGGCGTGCTTGAACGCAATCAGCCCGGATTCGACACGGTTCATCTGGCCGGCTCCGACACCAACAACCTTTTTGTTCCTTACTAATACGATGGTGTTGCTCTTGGTATGTTTTGCACTGACCCAGGCGATTCTCAAGTCTTCAAGCTGTTCTTTCGTAGGCTTGGCCTTTGTGGGGTAAGTCAGTGCATCCGGCTCCCAGCCGACCAAATCGCGCTGCTGCAGCAGCACTCCACCGACAATGTAGCGGAGATTGTATTCGGTGCGGTCGATTCTTTTTCTGTCTATCGGGCCGGTCTCCATCAGACGGACCCTGCCGCCCCAGCTTTTGAGCGTTCTGATTATCTCCACGGCCTCCGGCTCGAACTTGGGCGTGATGATTACTTCGGCGAAGAAACCGCCGGCGCCCCTTGCTTTACCGAACCGGCTGTACGATTCCATAATGGTGCGGGCAAGTTCGGCGTCAACATTTCTGTTGAGGGCAACGATGCTGCCGAATGCGCTTACTACGTCGCCCTCGTACGCCTTGCGGTATGCCTCGATGATATCGTCGTCAACGGCACAGCCGCACGGATTGAGATGCTTTACAACCACCGCGGTAGGCTCATCGAATTCCTTTACCAGCTCGAACGCGGCATTTGTGTCCAGAAGATTGTTAAAGCTGATTTCTTTTCCTCCTTCGAGCAGTCTGGCGCTGCTGACCGACGTCTCTCCGCCTGGCGGCAGCCTGTAGAAAGCTGCGGTCTGGTGCGGATTTTCGCCGTAACGCAGTGATGTCTCCTTTTTCAAGGCTATAGAGACTCTGTCCGGATACTCGATATCGGCTTTTGCGTTGAGGTATTTGGAAATCGCCGCATCATAAGAAGCGGTCAGGGCAAATGCCGCACGTGCGAAGTCGCTTCGCAATTCTTCGCTCACCGCTCCGCTTTTCTTTGTCATCTCCTGAATGACCCGCTCGTACTGGCCGGGGCTCGTTACTACGGTGACAAATTTATGGTTCTTGGCGGCAGAGCGAAGCATACTCGGGCCGCCAATATCAATATTCTCAATCGCCTCTTCAAATGCACAGTCCGGCTTTGCGATGGTCGCTTCAAACGGGTACAGATTCACGCAGACCATATCTATCGGCTCGATGTCGTGTTTCTTCATCGCGGCGGTGTGTTCGGCCTTGTCACGGAGCCCCAGAAGCGCGCCGTGTATCTTGGGATGAAGGGTCTTTACGCGGCCATCCATCATCTCCGGAAAGCCGGTAACCGATTCGACGCCGACGACGCTGAGGCCCGCATCGCCAAGTGCCCTGGCGGTTCCACCAGTACTGATGATTTTGACGCCCATTTCACTTAGTTTCTTTGCGAATTCCACCACGCCCTTTTTGTCGGAAACGCTTATCAAAGCTGTTTTGATTCTCACGTCCATATCAACTCCTTTTTTTTCAAGACCTTATCGATTACCGCATCATATTTACAGAGTCTGGGATTATTTGACCGGCCTTATGCAGGCGATTCGTCCATGCTCATCAGCGACATAGATTGCCTGGTCGGCCAGATTTGTGGCATATATTGTAACCGGTGCGAAATTAACCGAATAGAGCTTCTTTGATGTGCTGTTGTCCATCACAACCAGTTCGCCGCCCTGCTTTAAGACATAAGCTCTCCCCGCCGCTTCTGCAAGCAGGTCCTGGCCGCCTTTGACCTGCCAGAGAAACTTGCCGGTGGTCCTGTCTATGGCGGTCAGACCCTTGTCGTTGACATATTGATAGACGGCTCGCTGTGTTACGGCGGGCGCCCTGTTTAGTATTGCCGCGGCCTGATACTTCCAAACCGGCCGCCTTGCCCTGTGAACGTCAATTCTATAAACATAAGTATCCTCACTGGCAACAAAGAGACTGCGGCCGTCTCTCGCAATCGGCCCGACGATACTGTCACCGGCCCTGAATTGCCAGAGTCTTTCCGGTCTGTCCGGGCTGATGGCTATTATCTCTCCGGCGGCTGTGCCAAAGACCGCCATGTCATTATCTGCAACGACCGAGACTATCGACGAGCCGCTGGCGGCAGCAGCCTCAAACATCTTGACCATGTCCTTGGCGCGAAAGACGCGAAGCCGCCCGTCCGCACCTGCGATATAGAAAAACGAATCGTTGCGTGCCGCAAGACAGGTGACTCCGAAGTCCATTCCTTTGCTGACCTTGGTTATACCGGTTTCGGGGTCAGTCTCAATAAGCTCGTTGCCTACCATGGATATGACTTGCCCGTTATACAACCTGAACCCGGGCACCACCAGGCCTGGAGCAGCAAAGGGCCTGCTAAAGATGACATTTCCGTTTTGCCTGTTCAGTGCGAAGAGATAATTCTGGTCCGACAAGGCATATATGTGGTCGCCGACAATAACCATCCGCGACAGCTTCTCCTTTTCGATAATGGGCAGGTCATACTCCCAGAGTATCTCAAGGCCGGCGTGCTCCAGCAGTCTGGGCCAGAGAAGCCTGCCGGCAGTGCTCTTGGCAAGACTCGTCGTCGTACTTACCATCAGGACAATAGTCATCAGCAAGAACAATCTGTAACGGGGTAAAGTCTGCATCTTAACCGTGCCTCGCAAAAAATTGGATAGAAAGCCGAATTTTTTCATCACCATTTCCAAACAGGTCCCGGTGAAGCTTTTTCACTCAGGGCATTTCGACATAATCACTTAGGTCCACGTTGTGGTCTCGTTCGAATTTCTGCATCTGTTCGATTCGTTCGATGTCGTCCTTTATTCTGTTTGCCAGCTTAAATATATACGGCTTACCTGCCAGCCTGTTGGCCAGGTCGTCGAGCATCGGCTCCCAGTCGCCGCCATAGAGCTGGGCCTTCAGGATAACAAGCATACGATGCTCGTCGCCGAGGCTGCCGACAAAGTCGCCGACCACCCCGCTCAGAGCGGTTTTGTCGCCACTGCCCGTATTTCGGCCGGCTTGTGCCATTTCGTATGCCTCTACCACCGTAGAGCCTTGCGTTTTCTTCATACTGGCAGCCACAGAACACGCAGCAACACCAGCCTTTGCGAATCGTAACCTGCAAGGAGGCAGATTTCAACAAATTTCCCAGAATTAGAGGTTCGAGCGTGTGGATTGGTCCGCAGCGGGCCGGCTCAGCCCGACTAAGAGCCTTGAGAAGTCAAAAGCTGTAACGCACGGCGGCGTAAATGTTGGTATTGTTCTGAAATTGGCCGAAGAAAGTATTCGGCTGGTCGCCGAAGAAGATATTCGAACCCACCTCAAGAGCCAGACTATCGCTGGCCTTGTAGTGCAGGTTTGGCCTGAGATACACAT
>JAUWKC010000185.1 GCA_030607345.1 Planctomycetota bacterium
CGCATACGGAACTTCGTCCGGACCAGAGAATAGAATTGCATCTGGACCTGGACAGACTCCACATCTTTGAGCCGGGCCCGACCGGCCGGAACCTTACCTTGCCCGCCGGCGGATAGGCCCCCACGTTTCTCGAATCGGCGCCTGTAAGAACAGCACAAACTCCATATCAGCCAAACCTGGTTGAAACCGCTGAATCGCTATCAACACAACCGGCCTTTGGTACGCTGGAATTATGAAACCAAAGTAGTTTCTCTATGGTGGGTCCCGATGCTCAACTACAGCTTCAAGGCAAAGAATACCGAAGGCACGTTAATCGCCGGCAATATACAGGCCGACCGCTCCGAAACCGTCATAACTGCCCTGAAACAAAAAGGTTACTACCTGCTCAGCGTGGAATCGGAAAACAGGTTCCTCGCCGCTGTGCGTAGAAAAGCAAGCCTGCTGAACCGCCTTACAGTCCGGGACAGGGCAATTTTCACACATCAGTTGGCAACGCTCCTCAGGGCCGGGGTGAGGCTCAGCATCGCCTTAAAAACCCTCTCGAACCAGACGCGAAATAAATACCTCGCGTTGGTGGTTACCCAGTTACAGGCAGACATTGAACAGTCCAGCTCGCTCAGCCAGGCGATGGCAAAACATCCTGGGGTATTCTCGAAGGTTTACACGGCCATAGTTGAAGCTTCCGAAGAGTCCGGAAGCCTGGCCGAAACCCTTTCGGTCTTGAGCAAACAGCTAAAGGCAAGGGCCTCCGTAAATGCGAGCGTAAGGGCAGCCCTTACGTATCCGGTGTTTCTGCTGGCGGTAAGTGCCGTGGTTGTGACTGTGCTGACCAGCTTTGTCATACCGAAGTTCATCAAGCTTTTCGTTGATGTCAATCAGGCACTGCCGCTGCCGACAAAGATTCTGGTCGGAGCCACAAATGCCGCCAAGGATTTTTGGTGGGCCGGCCTGCTCATACTGGTTGTCGGTGCGTTAATACTTCTGACAGCCTTAAGAGACCGGCGCATCAGAAAGCTCGTTGACGGCTGGCTGCTCAAGGTTCCCGTGCTTGGATCACTGAACCGGAAACTACAGTTAGCTCGTTTTACGCGAACACTCGGCTCACTTCTTAACGGCGGGGTCAGAATCGTCGCGGCAATAAACACTACAAAGGGAACGACCGCCAACCGCGCCTTTGCAGCAGAGATAACCCAGGTCGAAGAAGCTATCTTGAAAGGTGTTACGCTCACCAGGGCGATAGAAAGCCAGAAATACTTTACCGAGGTTGCGGCAAATATGATTGCAGTCGGTGAAGACACAGGCACTTTGCCCGAAATGCTGCTGGAAGTCGCCGATATGTACGACCAGGAATGCGAGGCGGCGATAGGCTCAATGACGGACCTGCTCGGACCGGTGATGATTGTGCTGCTCGGACTAATCATCGGTTTTGTGGTCCTGGCGATATTGCTGCCCATTTTCGAAACCAGCACAATGATAGGTTGAAAAAGGAGAAACTCAAAATGCGAGCACGGCGAACCAAAATTATCAAGGCAAAGGGCTTCACCCTGATCGAGCTTCTGTTGGTTATCACAATTATCAGCGTGCTGGCGGCCGTGGTGATGCCGCAATTCTTCGGCCGCTCACAGGAGGCCAGGATAGCCGCCGCCAGGCAGACGGTTGCCGGAACATTCGGCATCGCAATGGACTTGTTAGAGCAGGACACGGGGCGCTACCCGACAACCGAAGAAGGCCTCTTTGCGCTGATTCAAAACCCCCAGATAGTAAACTGGCGAGGCCCTTATCTGAAGAGCGCCTCCGTGCCGTCGGACCCCTGGGGCAATCCTTACAAATACACGTTTCCCAGCGAGCTGACTGCTTCCGAATTTCTCTACGATATCGTCTCGGCAGGCGCCGATGGGGTATATGGAAATGAGGACGACATTACAAATCATGATGAGTTCAGGAACAAGCCAAGGCTCTGAAAAATCATTATCATTCGGCTTTACACTGATTGAGCTTGTAATTGTCCTGGTAATCATCTCGGTTATGACAGCCGTGATACTGCCGTATGCCGGGACAAGTACAAACAACCTTGAGCTGCAGCATCACTGCCTGAATATCGCGCAGGTTGTCAGGTACGGCCGGCACCTTGCATCCAAAACAGGCACACCGACCAGGCTAATTATAAACATAAGGGACAAAAGCTACGGTCTTCAAATAGCGACGCGTCCCGGCTCGTATGATTTTACGGACCTTGAAGATGCTGCCGCGAGCACGAGGTATATCGGCCAGAACGTTGCAATAACCGACCTGGATGGTTTCGATATGACAGCCCGGCAGTACTATTTGGTCTTTGACCCCGCAGGAACCTGGCCCAATGCCGGCATCCTGCTCTCGACCGCCTATGCTTCAAAACGCATAACCATTAGTGCAAAGAGGGTAAAAGTTGAGGACGTGCCCATCTAAAAAACCTGCCGGTCGCCGTAGCTGCCACCGGGCTGCGACTGGCTTCACCATGGTCGAGGTGATAGTGGCTCTTGCGCTATTTGGAATCACCCTTACCGCCATATTCGGTGCGATGCGAGCCTGCTCGGCAGCCGCTCACCGCGCCAGAATGCTTACAGGCTCGGTGCTCCTTGCTGAAAGTCTGCTGGCCGAGACCAAACTTGACGAAAATCCAGTCTTCCAGACAAGACAAGGCCGAGACAACCTCTATAGCTGGCAGGTGCAGATGACGTCCACGCCCGTAGAAAACCTGGCTGCCGTCAGGGTAACTGTCGAATGGCCGCAGCAGCAGCGAATGCAACACTACGAGCTCGTTTCTTTAGTCCACATAAAAACATCTATAGAGGGGAAATAGTCTCCTTATGAACAAAACGGCTGCCGCAATACCAACCACGTACAAAGGCTTTACGCTGATAGAGCTTCTGCTCGTCATGCTGATAAGCTCCATCCTGATTCTTGGCACAACCGCGGCATATCGCCAGGCGCACTTGATGTGGTCAAACGCCGAGCATAGTCGCCCGATTTACCAGGATACCCGCATGGTTACGGAAACCCTGCGGCAGGAATTATCGTGCCTTTACCTTCCCCCGGCCCCGGACGGCAACCAGGCAGATGATAGTACCGAACCATTCAAACCGATATCTGTCGAAGCTGACGAGCTTACCTTCTTTACGCTCACGCCTTACTTCAAGAGCGACCTCGAATCATCCCGTATGGCAAAGGTCAGCTATCGCTTCAGCCGGGACCAGGCCACCGGCGAATCGGTGCTCACCAGGTCTGAACAGCCGTACGCCGTGCAGATACCAATAGCCCAGGAATCATCTGAAGTAGTTGCCACGGGCTTGTCCGATTTCAGGGCGGCGCTTGTCGGAGAGGGCGGCTCAAATGCCGGCCAGGACAGCAATTCTCCGCCAAAGGCCCTGAGAATATCGCTGTGTTGGCCCTCACCGGGCAGCGTTGATGAATTAAGGTTTGAGACCACCATTTTGATTCCGGCTCAACAGCCTTTGGCGCCTTAGCATCGCCAAAGATTTCAACAGGGGCAGAACTTCTCGCAGATGAGCACATTAGACTGGACAATCGTAGCTTTATATCTTGTCGCGGCCATTGGCGTGGGCAGCTACTTCACCAAACGGGCCGGCAGAAGCACCAGCGATTTCTTTGTCGCAGGACGGACACTGCCATGGTTTATAGCCGGAACTTCAATAGTCGCAACTACATTCTCGTCCGATACGCCGCTTGTAGTGGCGGGAATATCACGTCAAACAGGGATTTACGGCCATTGGTTCTGGCTTTCTGCCGCCATAGGCCAGACCGCCACCGTTTTCTTCTTTGCCCGACTCTGGCGAAGAACAGAGGTGATGACAGACATTGAATTCATCACGAAACGCTATAAGCCATCCAAGGCCAACTCTGCCTTGCGCGTATTCAAGGTGTTTTTCGACGGCGTGCTGATAAACTGCATTGTTATGGCGTCGGTGACACTGGCGATGGCAAAGACTATCAAGGCCTTGTTGAACCTGCCAGAGACTGCAATCCTGAATCTGCCTTTTTTCGGTGAGCTTAACGCTCCGGACGTTTTGTTACTCGTGCTGGCAGCGGCAGCGTTGAGTTATTCGCTGCTTTCAGGACTCTACGGCGTTGTTTACACCGACGTGCTTCAGTTTGCGCTGGCAATGGCTGGTTCTATCGGCCTGGCTGTGATTGTCTATGCGGATGCATGCGGGGGAACCGGACTGTCGGACAAACTTTCAAGCAGTCCTGGATTCGAACCTGATTTTCTCAATTTCTTTCCGGATTTAAGTTCCTTCAATCTTAAAAGTTTTACCTTTTTTGTGTACGTATCCATAACCTGGTGGGC
>JAUWKC010000047.1 GCA_030607345.1 Planctomycetota bacterium
GCTTCGTTTGTGTTTAGCCTCGGCCCCTGGCCGGGGTTCCTTCGGTGCAGGCAAACCGCGCGCACAAAACAATACCTTTTATGCAAAACAAAGCCAATTTCCGGAGGGCTGCCAATGAATCTAACCTCAGCTCTAACAAGCACTTACGAACACAAACCACCCCTGGAGGCCCCAAAAAACAAAGCCAATTCCCGAAAACGTCAAAATCAGCGCAAACCCAGTTCGCACAAAGGATTACGAAAAAAAACCCCCGCTGGAGGCGCCTCAAGCAAAAATTTGGAAAAATTTTCAGAATTTTCCCCACCCGCCCCTTTTCAGTACGCACTGCCGCGGCCTTGATTTTATTGGACATTCAAAGACCCAGGCACGCCATATCTGCCGCAGAGGCTATATGTTGTAAGAAGGTCGCCGATGTGCTTGATATATAGTTGCACCGGTTATAGGTCGTTTGGTTTGCAGCGTTTGTGCCGGTTAAAGAAAACAACCCGCTGCTGTCGATATTGGCCTAAGTCACCAGACGATGCGTAAGTTTGAAACTTTGCCTTCTAACTCAACAAGGATACGCGGTTATGAGTAAAATGGAGTTGATAGACTGCATTCGTGAGATCAACAAGAGCGCCAAGCTGGAATTTCTATCGAGTTTCTCCGAAGAGGAGTTGACGGCGTATCTTGAGCATCTGATGGAGCTGGACCTCAAGAAGCTTACGGTTTGCTGTTGACGTTTTTTCGAGCTTCTTAGCCCCGGCGTGGTGAGACCGTCACCGGCTCGGTTTATCATTATTTGCTTTTTTTGGTCTGGCTTATTTCCCGAAGGGTTCCGGCTCCGGGGCCTGGTCGGCCGAGACGACCGGCGGAAGCTGGAGGATGTTATTCAATTTGAACTCGGCGAGGACGGGTGTGTATCCGTCGGGTATATGGAAGGCGAAGTCCAGCCATTTCACACGAGATTTGTCCTCAAAATCGGAGGGTTTTACAGTGATTGTTTCGGTTAGTTTTTTTGTCTGTAGCTGGTTCTCGTCAGCGAGGTATCCGATAGGGTAGATATTTTTCCCTTTTCCGGAAAGAGGATTCTCGGCCCCGACGGCGCCTTTGCATACTACTCTTACCTGTGAGAGTGTAAATGTTCCCGCCTCCTTGAGGACGCCTTTCTTAAATCCGAGACGGACAAATATCAGGCTGTGTCTGCTCTTCTGAGGTATTGTTTTTCCCTGTGGACCTTTGAGGCCTGCCGGCGCGTGCCAAACGGCGATGGGGTGTTGCTGCTCCTGTTTTTTTGACGGGAGCGTAATCGCCTCTGAGGTGGTGAGAAGAGAAACATTTTTGTCGCCGCTGAGTCGGTTCAGGAAGGTCTGGTCGAGGAAGTCCGGATGCATCGCTGCAAAGCTGTTTTTTCCGCTTAAGCTTGCTCTGCTGACGAGGCTGAACAGTCCGGTTACGAAGCCATCCGGATTCAGGATGGGCTTTTTGGGTTTTTCGGGGTTTGGTCTCGCCGAGTCGAACCTCGTATACGGATACTCGGGCGGCAGCGGCGCCATTACCAGAGCGGTAAGGAGCAGGCCGGATGCAATGAGTCCGAGGAAGAAACCGCAGATAACTCTGCCGATTCGTTCCGCGTTTTGTCCGAAATCGACCTGCTTTTTTGTCAGTTGCTGCACAAGCGTCTGGAGTATCGCAAAAGTCAATACAACAAGCAGCGCGAATGAGAGGCTCTGAGTCCAGGGCACGACGGCGGGGAATCGCGTTTTTGCGCCGTATTTTATGAAGATGTTTGCGAGCGGCTCGAAATAAGCAAAGGCGACTATGCCGGCGAAAATGGCAGTCATCAACATGGCGAAAGAGTTTACGAGTTTTGTTTTTTGGTACTGATAGACGATGCAGGCCAGGATAATTGCGGGTATAATCAAGTTTGCTATATACATATAATATCTCCGGACTTAGGGCGGTAGGTACTTGCCGAACCGGTTAGTCTGTCGTTTGTGCTCATTTTGTCTGGCTCTTTTGTTTTTTCTTCTGTGTTCTTGTAAAGACTCTGACCATTTCGTTTATTGAGGTTGTGCCGGCCATTATTTTTCGCAGGGCCTGTTCCTGAAGATAGAGCATTTTTGCGCCTCTGAGCTGAGAGCCGATTTCGGGGACTGTCTGCGCCTGTCCGAGGGCTTTGCGCAATTGCTCGGTGATAACTATGGTCTCGAAGACGCCCGTTCTTCCGACGAAGCCTGTTCCCTGGCAGTTTTGACAGGCGAAGGGTTTGCCGTGTTTGTCATACTGGACCTTTCCTGCGCGATGCAGCACTTTTGTCTTTTCAGGCGGCAGGCTGAATTTCCTGATGAGCTCGCGGTTGGGAGCGTATGCCTGTTTGCATTCTTCGCAGAGTATTCTCAGCAATCTCTGGTTGCTGACCCCGAGCAGGTTTCCGAGCGCGACCTGTTTGTTTCCGACCAGTTGAATCCAGTTGGTAAGCGCCTTTATTACGCTGTCGGCCTGCATTACGAGATAGACGAGTTTTTTGTCTTTTGCCGCGTCACAGATGACTTTTGCGGTTTCGTTGTCGGGGCAGCCTGCGACCCCGACGATATCGGGCCCCATTCTTATCATAGCCTTCAGTTTTTTTGCGAACGTGGTTGTTCCGGTATCTGTCAGAGTAAACAGTTCCTGTGTAATGTTTGGCAGTTGAGCCGAAGATTCGGTTTCGAGCGTGTTTATGCTGTTCATGAACGCGTCGTGGTTTTTCAGCAGGCCGTAGAAGGTGGTAGTCACGCCGCTTCTTGGCGGTCCGGAGACGATGAAGAGTCCTTGTTTCAGTTTTTGCAGGTCGTTTAGCTGTCGGACCTGGTCGGACATCAGGCCGAACTCAGTGAGTGTGCCGACCTGCTGGTACATAATTCTTCTTATTTTGATTTGCTCTCCGGCCGTCGAGCCGGCCGTGGTTATTTCCCACTCGAACGATTCTTTTGCTCGTTGAATTCTGAACTTACCTCTTTGAGGTTTCCTCTTCTCTTTAACGTCGAGGTCGCCCACATTTTTCATGAAGCGTATGAAGTAGTCCATCTGTTCTCTTGACATTGAGGGTCTTTTGATGGCGGCGCCGTCTATCTGGTATATCACTCTGCACTCCTGCGCCGTCGGTATGAAAATCACGTCGCTTGCTCTTCTCCAGATGGCGTCGGTGAAGAGGTCATGAGCGGTTTTGTAGCCGAAGAAATCGGGCGTTTTCGGCTGGGGCATAGGGACTTCGTTGTTGTTGGCGGTTACGAAAAGGAAGGCCTTGAGGGCTTCGAGCTTTTTCTGCTTGTTTACGAAGAGACTTTTGATGTGTTCCGGGGTGAGGATTCGGTCATAATCCATGACCCTGCTGTTTCGGTGAGTAACGTAACTCAGTGCGGTTGCGGCAACTGCTATGATGTAAAAGAGCATTGCTACGACAAAAACCGGCACGATGAGCCAGATGAATGCTGCTGAGGCGACTGCGGCAAAGACGATACCGGTCCAGAACAGCTCTTTCGTTTCGACGGTCTTGGCGTCGTGATATATCCAGGTAACCAGCGGAAGGGACACCAGGAACGAGGCAAGAAAAAGGAGAAGCTTTATAATAGAGATATACCCTGTATATTGTATGGCGGTCAGTAACAAATCGGGCATACCACACTCCGTTATAAAGTTCAGCGAGTTTTACAGGATACTGCTGCTCGTCGCTCTAATTCCCTTTAGGGCCATCTTGAGTTCTTCGAGGTTCGGCGCGTATTGATAGGCGTCCTTGGGGTCAACGCTTCCGTCTTGTATCAATAAGCGCAGGCTCTCGGTGAAGTCCAGCATACCTTCGTTTTGTGAGGCCCTTATGACACTGGGCAAATCAGCCTCCCGTTTATCGGAAATAAGTTTCCTCACGGCGGGGCTCGCGATAAGAATTTCAACCGCTGGTATCCTGTCGATGCCTTCCTTGATGCTGGGCAGCAGCACCTGGCTGACTATAGCCTTCAAGGTCAGGCTCAGTGTTTGTCTTACGAGGTCTCTCTCGCTCTGTGGGAACAGGTCGAGCAGCCTCTGTATGGATTGCGAGGCGTTCGCCGAGTGCATAGTGCCGAAGACCAGGTGTCCTGTTTCAGCGGCTCTCATCCCGGCGGTCACCGTTTTTGCGTCTCGCATTTCTCCGACTACGACGACATCGGGGTCTTCCCTCATAAGGTACCTCAGGGCCTCTTCATAATCTTCCACGTCGACGCCGACTTCTCTTTGCGATACGATGGCCTTGGCGTCTTTGAAGGTGTACTCGATGGGGTCCTCAATTGTGATAATATGACAGGCTCGCGTGTGGTTAACATGGTCTATCATAGAGGCAATGGTGGTGGTTTTACCTGAGCCGGTGGGGCCGACAACCAGCACAAGTCCCTGTCCTGCCTCGGAGATTTTCTCGAGTATCTTGGGCAGGTGGAGCTTTTCAAAAGGCGGTATAGTGGCGTTAACACGCCTGGCTGAGACGCTTATCATTCCTCGTTGTCGGAAGATGTTTATTCGGAAGCGGTGTTCGGCGTCGAGTTCGTGGGCGAAGTCGAGCGTACCTGTCTTCAGGAAGAATTCTTTCTGCTCGGTGCCGAGGACTTCGAAGACGAGCTCTTCGATTCTCTGGGCGGTCATAACCTCTCCGGTGGTGCTCTTGAGGGTGCCGTAGATTCGCAGCTTAGGCGGCTGTCCTGCCTTAAGGTGCAGGTCGCTTGCCTTGGTCTTGACAGCAGCCCTGAAAAACTTGTTCAACTGCGGTTCGTGGTTGCCCGCTGAGTGGGCACCGACAGGCTGTCCGGTAACCATTTTTTCGTAACTCCAAAATTCATAAGCCCGTGCGTCGGTTCGGCTTCTGCTAAATCCGTTCCGTTCAGCGGAGCTTGTTTTCAGTTCGTGAATTACAAAAACCTACCCTTGTATTATATATTATAGGAGTTTAGCGCGACTTGTCAATACAGATAGGCCGATGGTGTCATAATTTTGGCAGATATATGCGGTATGTATCGTGCTTTGGGGGTACCGCGTGGGCAATTAACGGCTGAATTCGAGCGGTTCTGCTTTGATTTTCGGCTCGTTAGAGATTATAATGACTGTGTTGGCGGGCGTTGTGGCTGGGCCGACGAGGGCATTCTATGTATGACAAAGTCGTATCTGGCAGGCCTGGTAGGGGCAGGCTTGGTGTGTGCCGGTGCTTCGGGAGGGGCTTTACGCTGATTGAAGTTCTCGTGGTGGCAGCGATTATATCGCTTCTGATGGCCATAATCCTCCCGGTGCTCGGCAAAGTCAAGGACCAGGCGAGGGCGGCGGTGTGTATGAGTAATATGCGCCAGATAGGAATTGCCGCTAAAGTTTATGCCGACGACTGGAATCAGCTTATTCCACGTGGGACCGGTGGGCCGCTCTGGTTTACGGCTTTTATGCCCTACCTGAGTCAGCACCCGATTGACGACGACTATCGCAACGTGAAGATTTACCGGTGTCCGAGTTATCCGAACAAAAGCCAGACCGTTTGCTATGTCGTAAATGGCTGGGGGTTCTGGGGCAGTGCCGATATAACCGGGCATGAAACGGGCGAGCCGACCAAGCTCAGCACCTGCACGCGAAGGATGGCGACTATCTATCTTGCCGACAACGAGTACGCCTCGTGGCGACCGATTATCACCAGTGCGACTGATGACGGTATTGAGCGCTGTGACGTTTGGAATTCGGCGCATCTGCCTGCCTCGGAGCTTGCCGACATTACATTTGGGCGGCGAGTGGCGCAGAAACGCCACCGCAAAGGCTCCAATTGCCTCTGCCTTGACTGGCACGTAGAGTATGTGCGGACGGAAGATATGGGTCTGGATATGTGGAGGTTCCACATCCGCCGGTAGCTCTGCGGGTCGTTTGGCACCGGTAACAAGCCCTTCGGAGCAGCCTAAAGAGACGCCTCGGCCGTAAGCGGCCAGTGAGCATTTTCTGTTGCTATTGGCGGGGGCAAGCCGAAAAAGGAAGTGGGCACAGGCTCACCCGGTTGGGCAGGACGGTGATGGTCTTATGCGCTCGAAAAGGCAATGGCAGCAGAGAATACAAGAAGCTCGTTGGATAACGCCATCGCGATGGTGGTTGTCTTACTGATGGCCATCGGAACGGTATTTGTCTTTTCGGCAAGCGCTAACATCGGTCAAAAGCTACAGTTAGAACAGTTCTACGATTTCCAGGCCTTTCGCCAAATCCTCTTTTTTCCGCTCGCAGTGATAGTTATGTATGCCGTTTCGGCTTTTGATTATCGCAGATTGAGCCTGCAAAGAGGCTGGTTCAGGTCGCCAGGTCTTTATCTTCTGGTGGTCAGTGCAGTTTTGCTCGTATTGGTTTTGCTGCCGCAGTTCGGCACCGAGATAAACCGTGCCCGCCGGTGGCTGCGAATACCCGCCGGACCTGTCTCAATCAGTTTTCAGCCCTCGGAACTGGCGAAATGGGCGATGGTTCTCTTCCTGGCCGGCTTCTGCGACCGCTACAGCGAGAGCCTGAAGCTGTACTGGAAAAGATTTGTCCCGATGTGCCTCGTAATCGGCCTGCTGGCTGGTTTGATACTGGTTGAAGATTTCGGCACCGCTGCATTTGTCTCCCTGCTGAGCCTCCTGATGCTGCTCATTGCGGGCGTGCGATGGTGGCATCTGCTGACTCCCGTGCCGTTTGGCGTGGCGGGTTTCTGCGCCGCGCTTGTCAGGTCGCCAGAGCGAATGGAGCGTATTGCCGCGTTTATTAACCCCGAACAATGGGCAAGCACCGCCGCCTACCAGGCAAGGCAGTCCCTCATTGCCCTGGGTTCCGGAGGCCTTTGGGGAAAGGGCCTGGGAAGGGGCATTTGCAAATACGGACATCTGCCGGAAGATACGACCGATTTCATCTTTGCGATTATCGGCGAAGAGCTCGGCTTTGTCGGCGGTATGGCGGTCATCGCCTTGTTTATTCTGTTTGTTTGGCTCGGAATTCTCGTAATTGTCCGCTGTCAGGCCCACTTTGGACGCTTGTTAGCCGCCGGAATCGTCCTGACAATCGGAATCCAGGCCGCAGTTAACATCGGCGTCGTCACCGTTGTCCTGCCCACAAAGGGAATCCCACTGCCTTTTGTCAGTGCCGGCGGAAGCGGTATGCTACTGGCAGCCGCGGCGGTCGGTGTTCTTATTAATATCGCACGCCAAGCCGCGACATCACACGCCGAGGAGCAGCAATAATGGCTGCCGCGAACTTTTGGTTTGCCGGCGGTGGAACCGGTGGGCATATCTACCCGGCCATTGCCGTCGCAGAGCAAATACTACACCTTCAGCCCGATGCCGAAATCCACTTTTTCTGCAGCACGCGCCCGATAGATTCGCTGGTCCTGGACCGGACCGGCTTTGAGTATACCGCCCTGCCGGCCAAAGGTTTTTCACTCCGCCCGGCCAGACTGCTCGACTTTGTCCGTTCCTTTAGAAAGAGCTGCCGAGCCGCCGAACAACTGCTCGCCAAAAGCACCAGCCCAATCGTTATCGGGGTGGGCGGCTTTGTCGCCGCGCCGGCCTGCTGGTCGGCTCACAAGCTGGGTATTCCGGTTGTCCTTGTCAATGTCGACATTGTACCGGGACGAGCCAATAAATTCATAGCGCGATTTGCCGACCGTATTTTCGTGCAGTTCGAAGATACCGCAGACTACTTCAAAAAAACCAGGGCCGTGGTTGACGTTGTCGGCTGTCCCCTGCGCACCGGCTTTTCCAAACCCGACCCCGCAAAGGCGATACAGCACTTAGCTCTGCATAAGGACAAAAACATACTGCTGATAACCGGTGCATCGAGCGGCTCGGAGAATATTAATAACACGGTCTGTTCACTTCTGGATAAATTGAACAGCTTTAGCGAAGATTGGCAGCTCGTGCATCTGACAGGCCGGGCAAACTTTCAAAACGTCCAGCAGAAATACACTGCCGCAAAGATAGCCCACAAGGTTCTGGATTATTATGATGATATGCCTGACCTGCTCGCCGCCGCGGCTCTGGTCATCGGCAGGAGCGGCGCCGTCAGCGTCGCTGAATATGCTGCCGCCGGCGTGCCGAGTATCTGTATGCCTTATCCGTATCACCGCGACAGGCATCAGTACCTCAACGCCGGCAAATTGGTCGACGCAGGTGCAGCCGTTATTGTCGAGGATTTGACCGATGACAAGGACCGCACCGAATGGCTGTGGCAGGAGCTTGCTGAGCTGATGAGCAACCAGACCGAACGCCGAGAGATGGCAGCCAATTGCCGCTCGGTAACTAAAGCAAATGCCGCCTCGCAAATAGCGATAGCCCTGGCCGAGATGCGCAAAAACTGATTCTTTCCCCGCCCGAACCAAGCCCAACTAAAAACTAAACACTAAAAACTCTTCTCCCCCCTGCTTGCCCCGTTAGAGTATCCTTCTCTCTAATGGGGTCATTGCGAAGGAGCGAAGCGACTGCGGCAATCCCAACCCCAACTCAAAACCCAAAACTAAAAACTCTTCTCCCCCACAAAGGCGCCCAAAAAACCCCTGACTTTGAGCCAAAAAACTATTGAAATATATTTTACAGCCGTTATAATCTCATACTCGCGAATAGCGAGATTTATAAATATGGACCGTCAGCCTGATTTCGGCTGTTCCTGGCATATCAAACATCTGCACCGCACCCGAGTCCAGTTCGGTATAGCAATTAGTGAATTGTATTTGGCGAATAATATCTGAGGCGCCTTTCTATGGAATCATCCAGCTTACAACAATTAGAACAAATTCCC
>JAUWKC010000147.1 GCA_030607345.1 Planctomycetota bacterium
CTGATACTGTTGGTTGTGCTCTCGACGCTGGGTTATACTTTAAGTACTCGTGTTGCGGCCCAGCGTCACCGCAACCAGTATATCATAGACTACAGCAGCGCCCGCTATGGTTGTGACTCAGCGGTCAAGTATGCCCTTGCTACATTAGAGGATATTGACCCGCAACTGATTAGCCGACCGAATGAGCCGGATTTTTCCGACTTATTTTATCTTACTGAGGTGGAGTACCAGGAGCTTTTGGAGCAGTGGGGCCTCGAATCTCAGCTAACAACGCTTGACGGCAGCAAGAGCTTCAAGGGTATGGTTGATATCGGCAATGTTGATAAGCTTGGCGATATTGATGATGTTAACGACATCAACTCCGATGAAATCGGGATTGCTGGTTTTGGCAGCTATGATTCTCTGACGATTTCCGGGCCTTATGGTCCACCCTGGCCGTTTATAACCGGGCCGGTCGAGTTCGAGGTCGGTTCCGCCAAAATTCGAATTGAAATTGAAGACGAAAATGCAAAATACCCGCTCGGCTGGGCGCTGCTGAATGACAAGGCCATACAGCGCGAAGTCCAGGCGGGGTTCGAGACTTTCTGCGAAATGACGGGGCTCAATGCCGAACAGATTGATTCACTAAAAAATGAGCTACAGGAAATAGGTAAAATAAAACCGTTCGCACTTGACTTTAAGCCGACAACGAGGACTGTAAAAACGCCGATAACAACAAGAACGGTCAGCAGCAAAAGCCGCACCAGCAAAACTCCCCGGACACGGTTAACCAGAAAAACTGTACCCGTGGCTAAACAAATTTCCGAACAGACTACACATTTTGCCAAGCTTTTTCACAGCTCGCTGATTGATACTGAAGCCCTTGCAAGACCAACTATAGTCAGCCGAGGCAGAAAGGAATCAGCTTTGAAATATATGGGAATGTGGGGTTCGATGAAGGTTAATATAAATACGGCCCCTCGGCACGTATTGGAGGCAGCCTTTATTTTCGGCGGCGACGAAGTCCAAATCGCTGAAGAAATCATTCAGCGAAGACGCATAGAGCCTTTCGCGGATATACAGGAATTGGAAACAGACCTGTTCAGGTATTCCGATTCTATCGGCAAATGTGAAAAATATATCACAACTGTCAGCAGGTTTTTTACGATAAAAGTAACTGCGGTAAGCGGAGTGGCAAAGGCATCGACCGTTATAGCGATAACGAAAGATGGTGAAAGAGTAAAACGAATTGCCGTAATCAACGGCTAAACCGTTGCTCGTCGCCCGTGACCCAAGCTACGAACAACGAATTAGGAGTTTACTGGTAGTGGAACCTCAGAACTACTTGGGAATTTACATAAGCAGGGACACGGCGACGGTGGTTTGTCTGGCGCTGATAGGCAGGCACGGAAAGGTTTTGGGCTGTTTTAGCGTCTCTGTTAAAGAGCAGGAGCAGGCAAGCCCGCAGGTCTTGGCAAGTCTTATTGCCCAGGGTTGTACCGAGAGAAATTTGGGATTTTCCGAGGTCTCGGTGGCCCTGGATTGTGCAATGTTTATGCAGCATAGCGTACACAGCGAGTTTAACGACCTGAAACAAATCGCTGCAACCGTGAGGTCTGACACAGAAGAGGCCCTTGCGACGGATATAACCAACATTGCGTTAGCTTTCGAAATAACTTCATCCGGCCAGGCCGGCTCGGAATCAACCGTTTTCACTGCACAGCGGAAAATATTATCAGAGGTTCTTCTTTCTTTGCAGCAGTATAATCTTGACCCCGTAACCATAGAGCCGGATGTTAATTGTTTGTCGAGATCTATTGCCGCCAAAGCATCCTCGGCTGAGTCCCAGCAAGCCGGGACTTTATTTGGGATACTTTCTCACCGCAACGGTTATTTGATTGCACCGTCCGTGTCCACCGGTAGTGGCTCGCAGAAGGCCTCCACAACTCGAACGTTTCTTGTCGGCCCGACACAGGACAGAGGGGCCCTGCTCGCAAGAGAAGTGCTTGTAACCACTGCTCTGGTTGGAGGTGGCGAGCCGATAAATTGCCTTAAAGTCTTTGACTCTGCCGGGGCAATGGACCATCGGCAGCTTAGCGAAAAGCTGAGCATCAAGACCGATGGGGTTGATTGGCTTGCCTCCGAGGCTGAATCGCGAACTACGGCCGATTGTGCCGACGCGGTTGATTTTGCGATTGCATACGGTGCGGCCCTGGCTCATTTGGAAAAGGGACGTCACGTAAATTTCCGTGATGATTTCAATCCCTTTCAGGGCAAAAAAATTAAGCTGCAAAAGGCACTGAAGATAGCAGCAATATGCGTTACTGTTCTACTCATAACGATTGGCCTGCACTATCAAATACAACTATTCAAAGAGAACAAGGTTCGAAGGGCATTAAGCGCGAAATTTGCAAAAGACTACTCGGCTGTTATGTTAGTCCCGAAGCCGTCGGACAAAGCCGGTGCTCTCAGAAAGCTCGGAAGCGAAAAAAGGCGGCTCGAAGAAGCAAAAAAAGGCCTGATAACTATTAAAGGTGAAAAATCTATATCGTCCAAGCTGACGTTGGTGCTGACAGCGTTTAACAAATGTGCGAAACAGACGAACCTAAATATTAAGTCAGTTACCTTCACGGCAAGGGACATTATTATAACGGGCGATACCTCCAGCCGGCAAAACACGCAAAAATTTTTCAATGCGGTCAGGAACAACGGGCTGGAGATTTTGCGACCAAGTTACGGTTCAAAAGGCGGACGCGACGGTTTCAGTATAACGGTTGTGCCGAAGACATAGTTATCGATACTTGATACCCGATACCAGATGCTCGTAGAGTATCGAGTATTGAGAATCGAGGACCGAGAACAGATTATGAAAGACATATACAAGAATCCGATTTTGTATTACATACTCGTTCCTGCTATCATCGGCCTATGGCCGTTATTAGTCTGGGCGATGTACCTACCGGCTGCGGAAAAAAGTGTCGAGGACCAGTTGACCCAGGATAGGAAAGCCGAGGCAATAATGATAGAGATTTTAACTCTTGACCCCGGCCGGCGTCAGCTTGCCGATTCTAACAACGTCAGTACCGAGTTTACTTATGATAATGCCGTGGTAAGGATTGCCGGTTCGTGCAAGATACCGCCGAGCAAGTACAAGCTCAATTCAGGAACACTCCAAACCACCCGCGGCCAGAAAAGCCAAAGTGCCACCGTAAATCTAAAGCAGATTGACATAGTCAAATTTGCCGAGTTCCTCTCGATGATTCAGCTCCGCTGGGCAAACTTACAGTGCAACCGGGTCAAACTTACCAAAAAACAAGGCCTGCCCGATATGTGGGACGTGGACATAGAATTCAAGTATTACTATTAAACCCCCCCTAATTTAATTGTCATCCCCGCGAAACTTGTCCTCGACCCCGATCGGGGAATGGGGACATTTACCAATTGTCAACCAAAAAGGGGCCTATACCGAATCGGTAGGTATAGGCCCCGAATTAATGCGAATCTGTTGTCCTGTCGTCTGTCGCCGTCAGTCCGGCGACGTCGTTTAGTCAATCTTAGAAATCACGATAGCATCCAGCATCGCACCGTCCTCCCTGTAGCCGATCTCCAGGGTATGCGTCCCGGCAGGCAACGTGAAGAGCACTGTTGCATTTTCATCATCGTCGTCGCTGAAGACATCGTGCCAATACCAGTTGCCTTCATCCGGCAGGCCATTCCACTCCACCCAGCCACTTGGGTCCAACTCCGTCTCGGTGGGGATGGCAGCTCCCTGGATTCGGACCCAGAAGGAGTTGCTGCCGCCAGGGATATTTATGCGACAAGTGATCTTGTAGGTGCCACCCGCTACCGTAAAAGTGTAACTCGCGGTACCGGCAGGCGCTGGCGGAGCATCACTGCTGTTACCGACACTCTCATCTGTGCTGATATACTTACCACCCGATGCGGTGAGGTCATCATAAATCTCCATGGGCGCTGTAATGCCGTCCGCAGTTTCTGCTTCAAGCCATATTCCCACAGGAGGCCCAGGAACCGACCGATACAGCCGAATGTCGTCAAAGTACAATGTGCCACTGGCACCACTGCCGTCAATCCCAATAGCCAGCTTTGTAACATTCTGCAGGTCCACGCCAAACAATGCAAGGTCGATATTCCACGGGTGCCACCATGCTTGCGTTATGTCAGCCGCGTCACCGTCATAGACCACCTTGGAGCCGTTGAGCTTGGCATACATCTGCTCAACAGCATTGTTCGGATCGCCGAGGAAGTGCAGCGCCAATGTCTGAACGCCGGCTTTAGTCCAATCCTGCGGAACAGCAAAAGTGCGTTCACCCTCTGAATATGCTGCGGTGCCGGTGTTGTCGTAAAAGAACGGCATTGACTGCTCGCCGTCATGAACAATCGCAGTCTCAACATAATGCTCACCAGCACCCCAATCCGGAGTGGGATAACCTACTGTGGCGCCGTTTGTCGGGACGCCGTATCCGTTCACCCACGTGAACCATATCTCGTCGGGCGGATAGTCGTTATAATCCTCGAAACCGTCCACAACAAAGTACTCGTGTGTCGAGAAGTTCCAGATGTCGCCTTGCCACGTTGTGGTGGTCTCGGCCATATTGACTTCGTTAATCTTCCAGTAGTAAGTCGTGCCTAAATCAAGGGACAAGGGACCATAGCTGGTCTCGGTCACGGTGGTAACAGGCGCATTACCGTCAATCACAACCTGCTCGTCAGTGCTAAGGTACACATCGTGCGTGTCTGCCTCTCTTCCCGCTCTGAAGCCGATGGTTACATCCACGTCCACATCTGTTGTGCCCGAATCCGGGCTTGGCTCTCTTGCAAAAACGGGTATGTCGAAGAATCGCACCTCGCTCAGACCATATTGGTCCAGGACGGCTCCCCAGTTGCTATTAGCGGTAATCTTTACGTACTTTGCTGCCGCGCCGCCAAAATCAACAGTGGTGTTGTATGCATAATCGTCCAAACCAAGCGCCCGGACAAACTCGGCAGTTGTACCCAATGTCGTATAGTCGGTGCCGTTGGTCGAATACTCGATAGTAACGTCCTTGAGCCCAAAACCGAGAACAGACTCCA
>JAUWKC010000126.1 GCA_030607345.1 Planctomycetota bacterium
AAAATCGAACTGGGCCAATTGGAGGTGAAAAAACAGGATTTGGTCGAAAGGGTGCAGGAAGAACTGCAGATTGACCTGGTCGAGGCCTACACGGCTTATCGCCGCAGCGACGTTGACTGGGAGCAGATACAGCAAGAGATTGCCGAGCTTCGCGGCAAAATCGAGCGTTTGGGCAATGTTAACGTTGACGCAATTGCAGAGCAGCAAGGGCTTGAGAAGCGTCATGAGTTTCTCAGCAGCCAGGTCGAAGACCTCAATGAAAGCAAAGCTCAGCTTGAGCAATTGATAAACCATCTCAACAAAAAGAGCAGGGACAAATTCAGAGACACCTTTGAAGAAATCCGAGTCAACTTTCAGCAGATTTTCCGCAAGCTCTTCGGCGGTGGAAAGGCCGACATACTGCTCGAAGAGGCCCAGGACGTTCTGGAAGCCCCGATTGAGATAATAGCAAAACCGCCGGGCAAGGAAACCAGGAGCATATCTCTTCTCAGCGGCGGTGAAAAGGCGATGACGGCAATCGCGCTTCTGTTTGCGATTTTCAAGGCCAAGCCTTCACCGTTCTGCTTCCTCGATGAGATAGACGCCGCTCTGGACGAGGCAAACAACGAGCGATTCAACCTGCTGGTCGGGGAATTTCAAAAGGACTCTCAGTTTATCATAATCACTCACTCCAAGCGTACGATGAGCATATCCAACGAGCTGTTCGGCATAACGATGCAGACGCGAGGAGTAAGCAAGAAGATAAGCGTCAGCTTCGGGCAATTGGACGAGATTGAAGAAGAAACCGCCGCAGTAGCCTAAATGGTGGGCAATGGAATCTTCACAGACAACCCCGGTATCGGTTCAGGACGGCACAAAAAAGTGTCCCTTCTGCGCCGAGCAGATTCAGGCAGAAGCCATAAAGTGCCGTTATTGCGGCGAGTTCCTTGATAACAGGCGCGACAAACACGTAGAATGGTATTTCAAAACAGGCAATATTGTAATCTCTTTTCTCTTTGTAGGACCGTTCGCGCTGTTGCTTGTTTGGTTTCATCCGCGTTATAACAAAGCTACAAAGATAATAATTACAGTTATTGTTAGTGGAATTACAGCTTTACTCGTTATCCTTCTGGTAAAGTTGGTCCCTGATATAATCGACTACTACCGTCAACTACAGCAAATATCCAACCAGTTATAAAAATGCTCGTAGAACCGATACAGCGTGTGCACAAACGAAGAGTGCATTTTAATCGCTGGTCCAGCTTCCTTCTACTGATTTTTGCTGTTGCTAAATCGGCTCTTTGCCTGTAGAGTCTGTTGTGCCGTTTTATGTACACGATTAGGAAGTCCAAGATGTCTGAATCTACTGATAAATATATATTTGACAATGGCATGGTTCTTCTCGGCGAACCGATGGAAGCGGTCGAATCGGTGGCATTCGGTTTTATGCTGCCTGCAGGCGCTGCCAGGCTCCCTCAAGGCTGCTGCGGGGCGGCAAATGTCACAGCCGACTGGATTTTCAGAGGGGCCGGCCCCAATACCAGCAGGCAGCTAAGCGATGCACTCGACGGCCTGGGGCTGCATCGTTTCAGCTCCGTCGGAAGCAGCCACATCAGGCTCGGTGCAGCTTTGGAAGCAGGCAACCTGGCAGAAGCGCTGAGAATGTACGGCGACATTATATTGGCCGCCCGTCTCGAGGACGAAGAGTTCGAGCCGGCCCGGCAGCTTGCGATGGACGAGGTTTTGGCGCTGGACGACGAACCGCATCAAAAGGTAATGTTAAAGCTCAGAGAGCAGTTCTACCCCAGCCCCCTTGGGCGCAGCACCGTTGGGGACATCGACGAGTTAAAGGCCTTGACAGCCGAGAGTACGAGAAAAATCATCCGCGACAGTTTCAACCTCTCTGAGACTATTTTTGCCGTAGCGGGCAAATACGATTTCGACGCTATTGTGGCCCAGATGGAGACTATATTTGACCAGAACCCGCGCGAGCCGGTCAAGTCAGCCGACTTGAAAGACACAGCCGGCACGTACACGCATATAAACAACGACGGAGCGCAGGTGCATATCGGGCTGATGACCGAGCCCGTCAAGCCAACAGACAAAGACTATTACAACGCACAGACAGCGGTGTCGGTTCTCTCCGGCGGTATGAGCGCCAGATTATTTACGGAAGTTCGGGAAAAACGAGGCCTTTGCTACGCCGTGGCGGCACGGTATGTCAGTCTGAAAGAAGCCGCAGGAATAACCTGCTACGCGGGCACCACACCGGACAAAGCCCAGGAAACACTCGATGTAATAGTGGGTGAGTTTAACCGACTGGGCGACGGAATCAGCGACGAGGAAATTGCCCGTGCGAAAGTGGGACTGAAAAGCTCGCTGATTTTGCACAGCGAATCGTCGAGCAGCCGGGCGGCCGCAATTGCAGGCGATTATTACATACTGGGCAGGGTCCGCAGCCTCGATGAAATAAAAAACAAAATCGAGCAGACAAGCGTCAATTCGGTTATGCGGTTTTTGGAAAACCACAAGTTTGAAAACTTCACGGTGGTGACAATAGGTCCGAAGGAGCTGACCACAGGGTAAAACGATTATGGAATTCAAGAACAAGATACTGTCGAACGGTTTATCTGTAATCGGTGAGGTCAACAAGTCGGCAAAGTCCGCAGCGGTCGGCTTTTTTGTCAGGACCGGCGCGCGCGACGAAACCGAAAAGATAAACGGCGTGTCGCACTTTCTGGAACATATGCTCTTCAAAGGGACCGAAAGGCTCAGTGCTTTGCAAGTAAATGAGTCGTTCGACAGAACAGGAGCTCAGTTCAACGCCGGTACGAGCGAGGAAAACACCGTCTTCTATGCGGCTGTTCTGCCCGAATATCTGCTGGAGGTGACAGGGCTGTGGGCGGAGTTGATGAGGCCGGCGCTGCGCGATGAGGACTTTGACATCGAAAAGAACGTAATCAAAGAAGAAATCGCAATGTACAAGGACCTGCCGCACTTCGACGTGGTCGACAAATGCCGAAGTCTGCACTTCGAAGGTCATCCCTGCGGCCACAGTGTTCTGGGCACCGAGCAAGGCATCGACAAACTGACGGCCGAGCAGATGCGGGAATATTTCACGCGACGGTATGCTCCCAATAATATGGTGGTCGTCTTTGCGGGCGACTTCGACTGGGCCCAGGTTTGTTCAACCGTAGAGGACGGCTGCGGGAGCTGGCAGCAACAGGCGGCAGGTCGAAAGCTGGAGCATTTCGAGGGGACAAAGAAGAAAAAAAGAATCGAAAAGCAAAATCTCGTTCGAGAGCATATATGCCTTATTAGTCCGGGCGTTTCCGCTCAGGACCGCCGAAGGTTCGCGGCTTGCCTGCTGGCGTCCATCATCGGCGACGATGTCGGGTCGCGATTCTTCTGGGCGCTGGTGGACAAGGCCCTGGCCGAGTCGGCAAACATGCAGTTTGCCCCGATGGACGGCACGGGTGTATTCTGCAGTTATGTTAGCTGCGGCACGGACAATGTCAGTAAAGTTCTCGATATAATTCGGTCGGTCTTCGACGAAATCGCACAGGACGGCATAAGCCGGGACGAATTGAGAAAGGCCAGGAACAAGCTCCTTAGCGAGACGGTTATCAAGAACGAGCTGCCTATGGGTCGGCTTGCCGAGCTGGGCAGGGACTGGCTATATCTGGGGCAATACCAACCCATTGAACAGGACATCAAAAACATTAAGGCGGTCACGGTTCAGGACATTCGCTCGCTGATAAAGGAGATGACGCCCGGCGACTTCACTCAATTTTCCATTGGCCCTGCCGGAGCCGGCTGACGTTCTGCGGGCAAGCCGATTTTGCCTTGATTAAATCCTGTGGGGTTGTTAGACTAATTGAAGATAGACAGGAGGCTGTGGCGGTGAGTAAGGCCAAAGACAACGGACAGACTGAAGATGATATCCTGAGGTGCAAAGAGGATATCCTTCGCCTGCGCCGGACCAACTCGGCAGGTGAAGAAACAACAAGCGAAAACGCCGCGCCAAAACAGCCGACCGAAGAAAGCACCGTTCCATCCAGCCGGACGGACAAGCACGAGCCGCCCACAAAGGACAAAGCACAAGCCCGGACCGAACAGACAAGTGACGAAGAGCAAGTCGCCAAACCTGTCAATGCCCCGCAAAAACCGTCGGAGATACCAAGGTTCGACCTGGCCCAACAGATTCTGGCCGAGCAGCGAAGAATTACCGCCGTCAGGAGAAAAGCCCCCGGCAAAGCAAATCAGACCGAACAACCCAGCCCGCCTCGAACAGTAACCGCCCAAAATACCAGCGAACCGTCGGTCGCCCAACCAGAGCCGCCGCAAATCATAAAACAAATCGTGGCAACAGACATTGACCGGATGCTGCGCAGCCAGCGACAGGCCAAAGATAAATAGCAGAAAAACAAAATCCCCTCAACACCTCACCGAAAGCCCGGTTTACAGCAGCCCCCTATGCAGAAATCGGCAAAAGGAAACCAATGGAAGGAACGGTTTGCGGGGGTGCACCGCTTGTAAGCCTCTCCTTTTCACCACAGTTTCCACCATGGCTTCTTCTGGTTTGGTGGTCGCGCTCTGGGGTCTGAAGGAAGAAGTGCAAAACCACTCGTCCAGAACCGGAATGTGTCGCCAACGATGGACTCATCATGCCCCATTGGATACTCAAGTCCGATTCTCTTCATGAAATCACACATCTGCCAGCAATCACAGATGGCAAAGTCATCATCAGGATATGCTCTCAGTTCCTCCTCTTGCTCCGGGTCCCATTCAACAAAGTACCTGGCAATCGCGGCGGCTGAGACACCGGGTACGAGTTCTGCAATCAGCGCAGCATCACCTTGCCATCTGAGCTTCTCGTCTGTGAACAGTTCTTCCCAGTACTCCGGAAGGGGGTTGAATTGTCCAACCTCTTTCCAGTTCTGGAAGAGGATGAACATCCACAGGTCCCCGTCATGGATGTGGAATGAGAACACCGGCCTGTTGAGCTGCGCGGAGATATACTGCGAGGCGTCATCCCATTCGAAAAACCCGTCCGGGTAGAGCACTGTCGTGTTCTTGCCACCTCTTGTGATAACACCAATGTTTGGATCATCCGTTGTGCCTTCGGCAAGCTCGAAACCACCAGATTAACTCCTGGCGAAATCAGATAGTGCCGCGTGAACCTCTTTCTCAGAAGCGTCAATGACACCAGAAAGGCTTAGAAACAATCCCATATCGTAATTCCCTCTTCAGGCCAACGACGAAGCTCAGCGCCGCGCGGCTTTCACTTGTCGCGTTCAGGTCGTTGTTCGACCACGATTTTCCCTCCAATGGGAACACGGCTCTCAGCAAACTCCAACCGATATACGGTCTTGTTTTTCCCTTCTTCTTTCTTCTGAAAGAGAACAGAAAGTGAAATCACTCCTGTTCCCGGTTCTGCATTCTTGGCAGAGCCCTCGGCCGGTTGCCAGGGCAAAAACCGGCACACGTAGACGCCGTTGTCGGTAACCGAAACGGGAATGCCTTCAATCTTAGTGTCTGACCGGAAGGTGCCTTCGTTTGCGACGAACTTGATGGCAAACGCGACAGAATCAGTTTGTGTTCGGGTTTTCTGCCCTCCGGCGAAGAAGATGTGGGCACGAGCCTTGCCGTCAAGCCGAAAAGTGTTCTCAAAATATTCGAC
>JAUWKC010000266.1 GCA_030607345.1 Planctomycetota bacterium
ATTTCGGGGGCCCTGTTTTTGTAGAAGCAGTATTTGCAATCGAGGTTGCAATCAGAGCCGGATGGTTTTATCAATAAAGTAAACGGCTGCATTTCGTATTATCTTACCCCGACGCGCTGCGCCCACTGCTGGTATTTTGTTTTTAGCCGGCGGACGACGTCGGGATATTTATCGGCGAGATTATTTAGTTCTGTTCGGTCGTTTTCCAGGTCGTAGAGCTCCCAATTGCCGCGGCGGCTGGCGACGAGTTTCCACTTTCCGTGTCGGACGGCCTCATGTTTTACGTGCTCCCAGAACAGATACTCGTGGGGGCTTCTTTGCTTTCCGCGAAAGACGGGCAAGAGGCTCTTTCCTTCAAAAGGAGTGACCTGCCCGGCCCTGAATTTTTCGGGATACTTCGCATCGGCGACGTCGATGCAGGTGGCCATTACGTCGATTATGTGGCCAGGCTGATTTGTGAGGGCTCCTTTATTTTTTATGACGGCGGGCCAGCGGACAATGAGAGGCGTTGCGATTCCGCCTTCGTGCGTATACTTTTTGAAGAGTCTAAAAGGTGTATTGCCGGCGTTGGCCCAGGATTGTCCATAGCTCATATACGAATCGACGCCGCCGGGCGGCAGGCCGTTTTTGCGACTGTCAAAGCCGAGCGGTCCGGTCTCGTGACAGGCGCCGTTATCCGAGAGGAACATAACGAGTGTGTTATCTTCGGCGCCGATGTCCTTTAGCTTGGCGAGGATTTTGCCGATGTTCTGGTCCATTCGGTCGATTTGTGCGGCGTAGACAGCCATCTTGAGGTCCATCAACTGCTTGTCCTGTACGCTGTCCCAGTCTGCGGCGCCTTCGTCGCGCGGCGATAACGGCCAATCAGGCTCGATAATTCCCATTTTAATCATTCGTTCGTATCTTTGTTTGCGGAGCTGGTCCCATCCTTCGAGATATTTACCTTTGTATTTGGCGATGTCTTCGGGCGGCGCGTGCAGAGGCCAGTGCGGGGCGGTATAGGCGACGTAGAGGAAGAAGGGCTTGTCGGCAGTGGCGTAGCGGTCGAGGAATTCTACGGCGTTGTCGGTGAAGGCGTCAGTGATGTAGAAGTTTTTTGGAGACGGCACGTGTGGTTTTCCATCTATGGCAAATCTTCGCAAGGTGCATTGTCTTTTTCCCTTTGTGATATCAAAATAGTTTGCGGCCCCGCTTATCAGGCCGTAGTAGTGGTCGAAGCCACGGTCGACAGGCCAGTGCGGGCGGGTTTCACCGACGTGCCATTTTCCTGCCATCAAGGTGGTATAGCCGGCGGGTTTGAGGACCTCGGCGATGGTGACACATTTATCGTTGAGATAGCCTTGATACGGGCCTGGCGGGTTGACGTCTCCTCGTTTGCCGTCGGTCATACCGCCGATGCCGGCCTGGTGTGGATACAGGCCGGTCAGGAGGCAGGCGCGTGTGGGGCAGCAACGGGCGGTGTTGTAGAACTGCGTGAAGCGCAGCCCCCCTGCCGCCAATCGGTCGAGGTTTGGCGTATGAATCTCCGAGCCGTAGCAGCCGAGGTCGGAAAAGCCCATATCGTCGGCCATAATCAGGACAACGTTGGGCTTTTTAGCGTGCGTCTTGCCGCCCTGCCGTGCAGAGGCATTGAGGCATCCCGGCAGTGCCAGCGATGCGGCACTAAGGCCGATGGTTTTTAGAAAATCACGACGGGTTGTCATCATAAATTCCTGCCAAAGAAAAGACGTTAATGCTCAGAACACTCTCAGCGGGTCCAGGTGCCGGTTATGATAGGGAATTGATTGACGGGCGTAAAGGGTGAATTGTAATCGTCGCCGGCGTGGCTTTTTCTGCAGGACTCGGTCCACCTTTTGAGTTTGGGTTTGAGAGCGGCTGCGACTTTCGGGTAATCGGCGATAATGTTATTTTTTTCGTTGGGGTCTTTGTCGAGGTCAAAAAGCATATCCTCTTTGCCGTCTTTTGAAAGGTTGGTGAGGAGCTTGAAGTTGTTGTCAATCATAGCGAGTGTGGGCGAGCCGTGCATCGCTTTTTTGCTGGGTTTGACAAACCAGAAGGGAATGGGTCTGGGTCGCTTTTTCCTCTGTCGGCGGATTATGGGCAGGATGTTGATTCCGTCTATTGGCCGGTCGTCGGGCATTTTGAAACCGAGGGCGCGTGCGATTGTGGGCAGATAGTCGAGTGTGCAGCATGGTGTATCGATGACGCGTCCGGGCTGTGCGCAGCCGGGCCATTCCAGAAGTGCCGGCCCCAGCAGACCGCCTTCGAAGAGGCTTCGTTTTCGGCCTCGCAGGCTTGCGGTTACGCCGCGCGAGTTTTTGCACCAGTTCTGCTTTCCTTCGCTGGTCATTCCTTCGGGGCCGTTGTCACTGCAGAACCAGAGCATTGTATTGTCGGCAATTCCGAGTTTGCGGAGCTCTTTTCGGAGTCGGCCGATTTGCTCGTCCATCGCGGTGATGCAGCCGTAGTAGTGCTGCTCGCCGTCGCTGTATTGTTTATACATTGCGCGGTATTCGGGACCGGCGACGACGGGCTCGTGCGGTTCGTGGAACCAGACGGTTGCAAAGAAGGGTTTGTTGTTTTTGGCGGCTTTTCGGATAAACGGCACGGCGCGGTCCATAACGCCGCGCGCAGTCGGGCCTTTGAGGTTTTTGGTTTCGATTCTTGCGTTGTGCCAGAACGGCAGTCTGAAGACCCATTTGTATTTGTCAAGGTTCTCGGCAGGGTCGTACGTTGGGACATTACATTCGGTGGCGAAGGCCTCGTCGTAGTCTCTTTCCCAGGGTGGGGCATACTTACGGGCCCTGTCTATTTTGTACTCCGGCATTGTGGGGCCGGTCTTGCTTATTGAGGCGAGGTGCCATTTTCCGAAGAATCCGGTGGCGTAGCCTTGGGATTTGCAGATTCGGGCTATGGTGATTTCCTCTGCGGGAAGATAGCCGACGCTTGCGGAAAAGATTCCGCAGCGGAAGTAATGTCGGCCTGTCAGGCAGGTTGCGCGGGTGGGCGAACATACCGGCCCGCCGGCGTAGAAACGCGTGAAGCGGATGCCGGCCTTGGCCATTTCGTCGAGGTGCGGGGTTTTGATGATTTTATTTCCGTTGAAGCCGACGTCCCCGTAGCCGAGGTCATCAGCCATAATCAAGA
>JAUWKC010000240.1 GCA_030607345.1 Planctomycetota bacterium
CGAGACTAACAAAGGTGGGAAAACTTTTGCGAGAATATTCCCTTGACGAACTGCCGCAATTGTTTAATGTATTAAAAGGTGATATGAGTATCGTAGGGCCTCGGCCTTTGTATATCTCGCAAATCAAAGAATGGAACGACAGACAAAAAAAACGCCTGCACGTGAAACCCGGACTGACGGGGCTGGCGCAAGTCTCAGGCCGAGGAGGGCTTACGGTCGAAGCAAAGCTCGAACTTGACGTCAAATATGTGGAGACTGCGAGCTTTCCTGTCGATTTGAAGATAATAATCCGTACTATCGGACAGGTCTTTAGGCGAAAAGGCATATACGAAAACAGATATTCAGAAGGTGAATTTACCAGAGGACAGGATAACCGGTGATTAAGCCGAAACGAATAGCAGGCTGGAGCAAATGGTATGGCAGATAAAACGGCAACTCAGACAAGACACTTTACAAGTATCGACCAGTTGGAGCATTTAACCGAGCAGGAACGCACCGAGTTGAAAAAGGTCGCGGACAAATTCGCTTTTCGTGTCAGCGACTATTACCTCTCACTTATCAACTGGGACGACCCTAACGACCCCATACGCCACATCGTAATCCCGCACCCGCGCGAGCTCGAGCAGTGGGGAGCACTCGACCCTTCCAATGAAAAGGCGTACACCGTTATTCAGGGGCTCGAACACAAATATCATTCGGTTGCCGTCCTGCTTGTCACCGACAGGTGCGATGGGTTCTGCAGGTATTGTTTCCGCAAACGTCTTTTTATCCAGTCCGAAAAGCAGTCCCTGGAGGATTGGGAAGCTGCATACCGATACGTGGCGGAACATCCTGAAGTTACGAACGTTCTGCTGACCGGCGGCGACGCCTTGATGCTGCCAACCCACAAACTCGAGGAAGTTCTCACAAGGCTGCGGCAAATTAACCATGTCGACATAATTCGCCTGGGCACGCGAATCCCTGCATACAACCCGTACCGAATCATCAATGACCCGCAACTGCTGAAAGTCATAGAAACACATAGTACCAAAAACAGGAGAATATATGGGATGACTCACTTCGTGCATCCGCGAGAGCTGACAGAGGTTGCAATTGAAGGAGTGAGCCTGCTGCAAAAAGCCGGGGCCAAACTGGCCAATCAAACGCCCCTTATCAGGGGGGTGAATGACAATCCGGAGGTGCTCGCCGAGCTGCTCGACAAGCTGTCCTTCATAGGAGACATACCATATTACATTTTCCAGTGCCGGCCGGCAGTAGGAAACAAGGCTTACACCGTGCCGATTGAAGAAGGCTACGAGATTGTCGAGCAGGCAAAGGCCCGGGTATCGGGACTGGCAAAGCGGGCGCGATACACAATGTCTCACGCCACGGGCAAAATAGAAATCGTCGGCAAAACAAAAGACCGCATATATTTCAAGTACCACAGGGCAGCCAAAGACGCCGACAGCGGGCGCTTTATGGCCTTCAAAAGCAATCCGGACGCCTGCTGGCTCGATGATTACGACGAACCTGTCGAGGATTGGCCCGTCAGTTCTGCCATTGGCACCCGGCTGCCGTAATAGAAATCCTCATAGCCAGATAACATTCGCCTGTCTTCGTAACCCCCGTCGCTTCGGGGGTTATTATTTGACAGCCCCAAAAACCGGTTAAAATGACCATCAAAGCCAGAAAGATTATTCCGTTTGTTTTGGCGTGTTGCACGGCGGCATTCGCCCTGGAGCCAAACCAGGTTCTTGTAATAGCAAACAGTGATGTTGCCGAATCCGTGCAAATCGCCGGATACTACTGCAAGAGACGAAAAGTGCCGCGGGACAATATGCTCGCCTTGTCTCTGGGGAACAGTCTCAATGATACAATCGCCAGAGAGGACTATGATAAGAAGCTGGCTGAGCCGATACGAAAAAAGCTGAACGAGTATATGTTTCCCACGGAAATCAGATGCCTGCTGACGACATACGGCGTGCCTGTAAAGGTTACAGGCCGGGGGCCTCTTACAAACCAGCAGGGCAAGGTGCCCAAGTTACAGGAATCGGCCAAGCAACTAAAAGATAAGATTGAAAACTCAAAGCAGAATGATTCGGACGTTTCCGCTTCGCAAAAGCAGAGCCTTAATCGCAAGCTGCACGAACTGCAATCCGAGATTGACCGTATCGGCGGTAAGGAGACAAACGCTTCGGTGGACAGTGAGCTGTCGATGGTGCTGCACGGTGACTACGAGCTGTATCGATGGCGGCGTAATCAACTAAGGAACAATCTGATAGACCTGGGCTCAAGCACGCTTATGGTCTCGCGTATTGACGGGCCTGGCGCAGATATAGTCAGGGGCCTTATCGACAAGGCCATCAAGGCTGAAACGACTTCACTAAAAGGCGTGGCTTACATAGATTCACGAGGTCTGAAAAAAGACAAAAGGCCATACACCTCGGGCTATTTCGACCGCTCCCTCCGGAGCCTGGCGGTTCTGATAAGTTTTCGAAGTGACATAACAGCAAAAGAAGAGCGAACGGAGAAGCTCTTCCAGCCCGGTGAATGTCCCCGCACGGCCATTTATTGTGGTTGGTACAGTCTGAAAAAGTATGTTGACGCCTTTGATTTTGTTGACGGTGCCATAGGGTATCACATTGCAAGCCTGGAAGCTGTAGACCTTCGCGACCCGGCGAGCAGTCAGTGGTGCCCGGCGATGTTGAAAGACGGCATTACCGCTACACTGGGAGCCGTCGCCGAACCATATATTCATTCCTTCCCCGAGCCGCGAGCCTTCTTTGCCGAGCTTCTCAGTGGCCGTTGCCTCGTCGAGGCATATTACCGCACAAAGCCGTTTAATTCCTGGCAGCTTGTCTTGATAGGCGACCCGCTATACAGACCGTTCAAACCCGCCCGCTGACGGCACCTGCCTGCGGAAGCAGCAAACCAGCGACACCAGCAAAATCACGCCGACTACGAGCACCAGCCCGCCGACCGAGGCGATTAGACGCTGGGACCGCAGCCCCCTGCCGACAATAACGGAAAACAATTCCACAGCCACAACAAGGGCTATCGGCAGCGCCAATGCCGTTAGAACCCACCTGGGCCGCGGGGCTTCAAGCGACAGAAAAAGATGTATGTATCGAACCCACACAATAGTGAAAACGGCGTAGGCGAGCACATAAAACACGAAACTCGTCACCGGTAATAACTCGGCCGGGTTCACACGGGCCAGATTCGCAAGGATAAATATGGCTGCACCTGTCACCGCCAGCAGGGCAGGCCAAAACTTAACAATACTGAATAAAACCAACCCGGCAGACACCCCCACCAGATTCGCTGAAAAATCCACAATATCACAGTTGCGGCCCACGTACCCCTGCAGCAGGTCATCAATTACTCCATAGCAGACTACTACGAGAACTATCAACCACGGCTGCGACTTGTTCCAGCGGATTTTCCCCTCGCCCGCGACGGCAAACCACAAAAGAAAGACAAGAACAAGATAAGCAAGTACGTGCAGAGCCTTGTCAGA
>JAUWKC010000052.1 GCA_030607345.1 Planctomycetota bacterium
GCCAGGCAAAGAGCGAGAAAAATTGAACGAGTTTTAGTTTTCACAATGCTTTCCTTTATTTGTATCAGCTACCGCTTAGTTAATTCCCTCGAGTATAACTTCTCTGTCGTGCTGCAACTTCATCATGTATCGCTCGGCTGTAATCTGAGCTATCGCCGCCAGCCGGGCCTGTTCCGAGTCAAGCCTGCGAATCCTGGCGAACAGCTTCTTGATTCTTTTGCTGTCATTCAGCGGCACATCAATCAAATCCAGATTGCCGCCGCGTCTTATCGACTTGGCCTCGTATCGGTCCACACTGAGCTGCATGCGAATACTCTGGAACAATGCCTCGGCCATCACGAAGGTCCTTGCCCTCCAATCGGCAGCTACTTTTTCCTTCTGGGCTTTGTTTAGTATTGCTTCGGCCTTGTCCATCGCCGAAAGTGAGCCGAACTGTTCTGCATTTCTCAAGAGGTCCATAGCTTTTTCTTCAAGCTCTGTTTCGTAAATCAACCTTCGGCGGGTATAGGCGTCGTAATAGGCCCTGTAAAGAGCCAGTTGGAAGCGCCAGTTGAGCTTTTCCTGCGGTGTTGCGTCTTTTTCCATCTGCTGGAAGAGCTTCAGCGTTTCATAGACTCCGACGTTAGTCAGAAGTGGTCCCTGCCAGTTTCTTTCGAGTCCCAGCAGTCCATCGGCGAATTTTTCGGCGTACCTGCCGCTGATAAAGTACTTGGCGTATTGCCTTAGTATATCGGCGACTTTCATATCGGGGTCCCAGCCCAGACAGGCCCAGATGATTTTGTTCACGTCGTCATTGACGCCCTCGCTGTACGTAATGAAACCGCAGGTATATTCGTCCCAGTCTCTGAATATCTTTGCATAAGCCCTGGGCCGAGGGTTAATCGGCTCGCGATATAATGTCACGTGAAAAGCCGGGTCCCAGTCCGGCACCTGGTACTGGGCATCCAGACAGTGCGTTATATCCGGATACCGCCTTATGGGATACTGCTTCGGCAGCGCTTTTCTCAGCTCAGCGAGAGTCGTTTCAACCTGCGGCCCGTACACCACTCCGTCCAGCCACTTGGGCTGTTGTTGCTGGAGGATGTCGTAAAATATTTTCAGCCATCCCATTGTCTTTTCTTCATGGTCAAAACCCTGCGGTGATACCCATATCTGCGCATCAGGATGATACTTAGTCAAAACCTGCTTTTGTTGCTCTATCAAGGTCAGAAGCTGTTTTGGGTGAATCTCGCCCGGGTCACCGCCCGGGACAAAAACCACATCAATTCGCGGCAGCTTGCTGAAAACTTTGGCACTTTCCTTCATCGCCTTTCGGATTGTCCTGTCGTTCAGGTCGTCATCTTCCACCACCGGATACCATATCCAGACATCGAGTCCGTAATCATCCGCAAGCTGCGACATCAGGGTCATCATCTCCAGTTTTGGCTTTGGGAAATGCGGACTGTCCGCGTCGTCATCACTTCGGGGCGGTATGAGCTCAATCGCATTTGTGCCGAACACAATCATATCCCTGAAATACTGCTCCCATATTTTGATGTCCCAGGCGTCGTATGCATTAGTCTTCGGCCGGTACCCGACCTGATGCCCGCGCAGCGGATATTTCGGTGCAGTCGCCACCTTCAGTGTGCCGTCAAGCTGGAGCTTATCTCTGCCCATATCAAGCTCCCTCAGAAGCCTTCCCGCAGCATACAGAACCGCTCGGTTATCGTAGCCAGCCAGACAAACCGTTGCTGCGTTTCGTTTCGAAGTATCCACCCATACCGCGTACGCATCGGCCTTGGATGGAACCTCAAACCCCGCAGCAGGGCGATACGACTTCGCAGCAAGTTCCTTCGCCGTCCCGACCAAAATCACAGTTTTATCACCACCCGGCATCTTCGAGACAACATCAAGTTGTATCCTTGTTCGTTTTTTTACCTCGTCGACAAGCATATCAGCCGCGTTGGCCTGTATTTTGTTTTGCCGGTTCAATACGACGACCTTCGCTTTCGAAAGGTCGAGCTTCTGCGACGCCGAAACCGTCTCGACTCTGGCAGGTTCGGGCTTTAGGAGGATAAAATCCTGATATGAGGCTTCGGCGTTCTCGTCGTCATCTTGCTCTTCGGCACCTTCAGCTTTCTGCAGCCATTGCTGCTCCTGCGCTGCCGAGTGCAGAAGATTTGCGGCAGGGACAGGAACCTTCGCCTGCCCTGCCCAGCTCCACTGAATCCTGAAGTAGCAATTCTCCGATTGACCCTCCTTGACCAAAGAGACCTCTACCGGATATTCCTTGCCCTTGACCATAGATATACTGCCGGTGCTCGTGCCGACTTGTGATGCGACTATCATTTTACCGGCAATACGCATCTCCATCTCCTGGTCGGCTTCGGCGGTGAAGGTGACCTGTCCGGTCGCCGGCGCTATCACAAACCCGAACCACTTGGCCGACCACTGACGACCGTAGTTGTCATCTTCAGTAAAGGCCCGCTCGAGACCGCTGAGCCGTGACAGGTTTTGCAGGTCAGTAAAATCCTCCGACCCGTACTGGGCTCCGACCAGGCCGGGCTTTGTTGCTCCAGCCGCTTTGGCATCAGGCAAAAAAGATGCTGCTACTACAGCCAAAGCCGCGACAATCAAAATCATTTTCCTGTTCATAACCTGCCCTTTCTTTGGTTAAACGAATTCAGCTTGCTCAACCTTGTCACTCATAATAATTATGTTAAACACGCGGCGGTTTTTTCGCCGCTATGCTAATTAGCCTTAGTCTTGACATCATCGATAAGGAAAACACTCATCGCTGACTTGTCATCGGTACCGAGAAGGTCTTCGACGTAAAGACCTTTGGTTGCAGGTTGACGATTCACGATAAACGGCCAGACACACCCACGCCATGGCCCGGTTCTGAAAACAAGACGCTCAAGCGTCTCGACCTTCTCGCCAAACTTGATATTGTCATCGACCTCTTTGCCGTTCACAAAAAGGGCGTAACGCTGCCTGCTGCAATCGAGCTCCATTCGAATATCCAGCCATCTGCCCGTTGAAATAGCCAGCATATCAGGGTCGGTTTTCATCCTGTCCATCGCAAGCCAGTTCGCATCGAACCGAAGCTTCATTGGCCGATAGCCATATTTATCCTGGACCTCCACATCAAGAATGCTGTGGCCGACCTTGCTTATAAAAACACGAAACTCAACCGTCACCTTCGTACTTTCAGGAAACGCCCTCTGGGCTATAGCGTAATTGTATGGCTCCTCATCGCGAAGCTCCAGACACTTATTGCCCGAGCCTGCCGGGTCTTGCGCAATCGATATCGGAGCCCACTGCGGGATATAAAGATTCCACATCGAAAGCTCTGACTCATCGTTAACATTCTCAAAATCCTGAGCAAAATGCCGGTCAACCGTTCCGCGAACCGGCGTCGGGGTCCGGGACACCCATATATCCTCCTTGTTCACACTGTACGTCATCCAGATGTGCTGTCCCGGAGGGTTACCGTTACCTTCGACGATGCCACGGAAATACTGAGGCCCGAAGGGCTTATGAATACCCTGAAAACGCTGTGGCGGGACCTCACCATTAAGACACAGAACATTGTCAAAAATATGGCAATCTTCACTGGTCATTATCGCCATCGGATACCTGTTATCACCTGTGGCAGAATGATTATACACCAGGGCATAACGCCCGTCATCGGTCTTCTGGACCCATGTCTTGGCTCCGTTGGTCATAAGTGTTCGATTCCTTCCGAATCTCGTCCAGGTCTTGCCGTCATCGGCACTCAAAGCGGAAAGCTGCTGTTTCCAGACGGCCAGGACCACACCGTCGGGCCTGTGACAAAAACTCAGCGCCTTCGGCTGATTCCTGCCCGGGTCCATGGCATAAAATCCATCCTTAGCACGGTCTTCCTCCCACCACTGAAGGGTAATCAGCTTATCCGCCAACAGAGCCTCGCACGCCTCAACAAATCCTTTGTCCTCGCTCTTGGTATAGAAAGGGTAATTCGTATTACTTTCGTTCCAGCCCGAGTGAAGATTGTACCGAATGAAATAGATAGGCCCGAATGTGCCATCCTCATATACCTGGCGGACGACCCTGCCGAGTCCCTGGCCATTGTTAGGGCCTTTGCGTGGATGAGGACAGAAGCTGTAAAACGCCAGCGTCAACAACCTGCCGTTCGGTGCAATATAGAAGCCCATCCGCTGGTGCATTACAGAAAATGTCCCTGCGGTCAGGTCCACCATACCCACATCATCGTATTTCTTGTGTATTCTCGGCAAAGGATACCTGGGAAATACCACGGTGGGATTCGACCAATTAAGTCCGTCCTTCGAGACCATTATCAGGGTCCTGCCCGGCGGCACATGTTCTTCTTTAAGATTGCTGAGATACTGAAGATAAAAACGGTCCTTCCAATAGCACAAATAAGGCTGGTGGTTATAAGTCCAGCCTATCATCCCACCCTCCGGGGGGTTGGTCCGGTTGGCACGCATGGCCTGGTAGCTGTGAACACCAATAGCATAACGAAGCCGTCCGTCGTAATAATGTTTGTCACAAAATACATCCCCTACATACTTGACGGGCTCGCTCGCCGAATCCTGAATCGATGGCGGCATCTTTGCGGCGCGGGCGAATCCCGCCAAACCAATGACACCGATGGAGAAAAGTAAGAGCCTAACCGACCTGTTCTCGATGGTTGCAGCAAGATACGTTGCCAGGTGTTTCACAGGACTCTCCTCGTTCGAACAAAATCATATTTTGTCAGTCGCGCACCGCGCAAATACAGTCACGGTGTAATCGAAACGTTGTCGACGTAATAAACCACCTCCGGCACAGGGTCGCCGTCCTGGAAATACCATAGCTTAATGGGATGCTTCTTGCCTTTGGTCATTAACGCCCTGCCAACGCGAGCCCCGGCGAACTCACGCTTGACAACTTTCTGCACAGCCGCCGGAAACCCCGAAATTGAAAGACCTTCTACGGCATAAGCAGCATTTGCGACCGCCGAGATACAAATGCACAAACAAATCAGCATTACAGACAGTTTCATGAACGTATCATTGTGCTTCCATTTCGTTTTCTTAAAGCTCAATTCATTGCAGATATCTGTATTTTGTCAGTATTTTCAGTCGTCAATCATCACGCCATCTGCTATGAATTTCTTCTCGAAAATCTTTTCCCAGTTGTAATCCTTCTTGTTGTAATTGTTCGCTGCGATTCGGGCGATTCTCGCCAGTTTTTGCTCCTCAGAACCCATCTTCCTGACTTCGGCAAACGCTTCCTTCAATGACAAACCGTGATTCAGCGGGATATCTATCATATCCAGATTCGCTCCGCGACTAATCTGTTTCGCCCGGTACCGCGGCACACTCGTCTGCATACCGATACTCTGGAACAACGCCTCAGCCAGCTCGAAAACCCGCGCGCGAAGTTCGGAATTTGTCCTGTACGTCACGGCCTCATCGAGCACAGCCTCGGCCGCGTCGAGAGCCTTGGCAGAACCAACATCACCTGCCGTCTTAAGAATCGCAAGCGCCTTCTCTTCAAGCCCTGTTTCATACTCAAGACGCAACTTGATATACGCATCATAATAAGCGCGATAAAGGCCCTGCTGGAATCGCCAGTTCAGCTTGTCCTGCGGTGTTGCCTTGCTTTCCATCGATTGGAAAAGTTTCATCGTCTCTATAACACCGTCATTATTCCTAAAGTGTCCCTTCCAGTTACGTTCCAGACCAAGCAGACCCATCGCGAAGGTCTCCTCGTATCTGTCGCTGATAAAGTACCTGCTGTATTCGACCAGAATATCGTCAACTTTCATCTCCGGGTCCCAGCCAAGACAACTCCAGACAATCTTGTTGACATCGTCATTGCAGCCTTCGCTGTAGCTGATAAAGCCGACCGAGTAATGCTGAAGCTTCCGGAAAATTTTCGCAAAAGCCCGAGGCCGAGGATTGATAGGCTCACGCCCCAGCGTACTCTCCAACGCATTATCCCAGTCACCTACTTCGTATTGACAACTCCTCGAGTGAGTTATATCGGGATACCGTCGTATCGGAAACCGCTCCGGAACATCACGTCTCATCTCCTTCAGACTTATCTCCGTCGCAGGACCGAACACAACGCCGTCAAACCAATCGACCTTATCGCTGTTGAGCCAGCCATAGAATGCTTTTATCCAGCCCATAGTCGCAGATTCGTCGTCATAATTCTGCACCGAACTCCACATCTGGGCGTTTGGATGATACTTGTTCAAGACCTTCTTATGCTCTTTCATATGCGGGAATAAATATCGCGGGTGAACCTCGCCGGGGTCGCCGCTCGGGACAAATACCGCGTCAACGCGGGGCAGCTTGCTCAGCACTTCGTCTCGATTCTTTATCGCCAGCTCCATAAGCTCAGGCGAAATCTTCTCGCGTTTTTTGCCGCGAAACTCCATCACCGGATACCATATCCACAAGTCCAGGCCGTAATCGTCGGCCAGCTTTGACTGCGCTATCATCATGTCCATGGGCTTTAGAGGCATAACGGCGCTGTCAGGAAGGTCGTCAGTTATCGGCGGGACTATCTCAACGGCGTTCATCCCGAAGACTATCATATCACGGAAGTACTGCTCCCACATCTCGACCGTCCAGGCGTCATAAGAATTCGTCTTCGCCCGGTAACCCATCTGATGTCCCCGCAGAGCATATTTCGGAGCCGTTGCAACCTTAATACCGGCGTCGACAGAAACCCTGTCCCTGTGCATCTGGAGCATACGAAGAAGCCTGCCCACCGCATATAATGCTCCACGGTCATCGTAACCCGCCAGGCAAATCGTCGGCGCGTCTTTGCTCTTGTCAATCCATATCGCGTAACCATCTGCTTTTTGCGGAACCGCCAAACCCGAAGGCGGCCCGCCTACTTTGCTGCCGACCTCCTTGCCGGTCCCTATTACGATAGTCACCACGTTCGTACCCGGAATTCGCTTGACAACCTCAAGCCCGATGCGCGTTCGCTTGTTTATCTCTTCGGAAAGCATTCTTGCCGCGCTTGCCTGCACCTTGCTCCGGCCGTTCAACGCTACTATCCTGGCCTTCGACAGGTTGATATTTCCAAGTCCCGAAACCGCTTTTGGCGATGGTGACAAATTGAAACCTTCCGAGCCATACTGAATTCCCACCAAGCCGGGCTTTGCCGCCCCGGCCGCTCCGGCATCAGCAGAAAGAGACGCCATAACGCCAATCACAGCCAAAGCTGCGATAATCAACATCGTTTTCTTGCTCATAACACGTCCTTTCTTTGTTTAATCCCATTTTGTTCGACCCGAGCCTCACGTAAGTGACGTATCAGAACCAGTATTTTATGCAAGTCAAAGCGTTCCTGAAAGCCCGCACGCCCAAGTAAATGCGGCGAGCGACCTGCTGCGCGTAATATCCGCAGCGGTTTTAGCGGTATTGTACCGTGATACCAGGCGGAAGCGAGCGAAACGACCCCTGCCAGAGCCGATACTGAGCTGGTACTCATTTGGCACTTCTGGGCCGGTTGCTCCATCCAACAACCCCACTGTTGCTTCGCTATATCTGTGGCACGGTGACGGTGCGCCCATAGATAGCCCGTTTTGGAAGAGACAATCGTGTGATAGTCTACAACAGCAGGTTCAAATTGGCAGCAGATATTGTAAAGATTCAAGCCAGCGTTTTACTAAGACGGGCTGTACGTAAAAAAGACGAAGAAGCCCTTGGGCGGTTGCATACGATATATTACCCTCAACTGAAGCGTTATATCGCCTCACGTGTTGGTTCTGTTGAAGATGCAGAGGATTTGGCACAGAGTGTGTTTTTTGAGCTCTGTAAGGGCAATGCTGTTCATAAGGACTGCGGCAATGCTGAAGCATACCTTTTCGGCATAGCCAAAAACCTCATAAATCTATACTACCGCAGCAAAAGCAGGCAAGTAAAGACTATCCCGTTGCGCTCAGTAGGCACAGGTTTTTCGTGGCTATACTTGATAACATTTTGAACGTTCTCCTGCCAGACTATCCGACGCATGCGGTCTTTGAGTTTGCGTTGGCAGGAATAATCGTGCTGTTTCTGGCCGGCGCCGAGACCGTCGCCGCGCGGCACTACCTGGTTCGCTGGCGTGACTCGGCAGGTCTTTATGAGTATATGTTGACACTGGCGCCGGGAGAGGACTTGTTACATTACAACTTAGCATGTCTGCTCGGGGCGCGAGGTGAATCAGACGGGGCTATCAGCCACTATCGTGAAGCACTGCGAATCGACCCTGATAACGGCAAAGCGCATAACAATCTGGGTCTTTTGTTTATGGACCAGGGCAAGCTCGATGAAGCCATCAGCCACTATCGGCAGGCACTGCAGGTCACACCTGATATTGCCGAAGCCCATAATAATCTGGGCGCCGCACTCGAGTCAAAAGGCAAATTAGATGAGGCGATTAGCCACTATCGTCAAGCAGTGCAAATCAACCCTGATATGGAGACGCCGCATAGTAACATGGCGTATGCCTTGCTTCTACAGGGTAAGCTTGACGAGGCAATTGAGCATTGTCGTGAAGCCTTAAGAATCAACCCGAGTTTTCTCCAGGCCCATAGCAACATGGGCGAGATACTCCAGATGCAAGGCAAGACTGCTGAGGCAATCGAGCACTACAATAAGGCAGTGAAGCTGGGC
>JAUWKC010000314.1 GCA_030607345.1 Planctomycetota bacterium
CAATCAAATTTTCGCCGGCAAGCTCTGTAACAATATAATCATCTATTTGGATTTCGTCCGGTTTTTTAATCAAGAGGCCTGTCTTTTTGTTGGTTGTGATGCTGTATCCTCGGTGCAGCACCGACTTCGGGTTCAGGGCGGCGAGTCGATTCGATTGTGCGGCAAGCTGCATTCGGCGGTTGTAGAGGACATCCTTGATTGCAGAACCGGTCCGGCTGCGGAGGTTATTCAAATCGAGGTTTTTTTTGCCCAAGAGGCGATGCGGCTCTATTGTGACGATTTGCTCATAGGCGGCGGAGAGCCTGTTTCTTGCCGCAGCTACAAGGTCTTTGAGCGAAGCTGTCAGGGCTGTTTGAAGCTCGTCGAGCTGCTGGCGGCAATTCAGCACGGGTAGAAGCGGATTTCTGAAGACCGCGCCGGCCAGGATGGTCCGCAGGGTTTGGCGTGCAATTTTCAGACGTGATTTCGCCTGGCTGTGCAACCTGCTTTCCATAGCCGCCAATTGTTCGAGGACTTCGTGCATATTCGGGACCGCGGTGACACCCGCCCTTGTGGGGGTGGAGGCTCTGGCGTCGGCGACAAGGTCTGCGATAGTAACATCCACTTCGTGCCCGACGGCGCTAATAACAGGTATCGCAGAGTCAAAGATTGCTCTTGCCAGCGGTTCTTTATTGAAGGCCCACAAATCCTCGAGGGAGCCTCCGCCGCGTCCGACGATGAGAAGGTCGAGTTTTAGCTGGTCGTTTTTCCTGTTTATGTCGCGCAGGACCTTTGCGATTATCTCTGCGGCGTCTTTGCCCTGAACGGGCACGGGATAGAGCAGCAGCCTGGCACAGGGCCAGCGATGATAGATGCTTTCTGTTATGTCGTGGACGGCGGCGCCTGATTTGCTGGTCAATATGCCGATTCTCTCGGGATATGGCGGCAGGGGCTTCTTGTGCCTTTGGTCGAAGAGCCCCTCGGCTTCGAGCCGTGCGACCATTTGTTCAAAGGCAAGCTGCAGGGCGCCGACGCCGGCGGGCTGCATAGATTCAACGTAGAACTGGTACTTGCCCTGGGGCGGGTAAACATCTATGAAGCCGGAGGCCAGGACCGCCAGGCCGTTTTGAGGCTGGAACTTAACTTTGTTGAAACTGCTTTTCCACATCACGCAGGGCAGTTGTGAAGATTCGTCTTTGAGCAAGAAGTAGCAGTGGCCGCTGTGGTGGTGCTTCCAGTCGGTTATTTCTCCGGCGGCGGTCAATCGGCCCGGCAGGTTGTTGGCCAGGGCCTCTTTGACCATTAGATTGACCTGGCTGACGGTATATATTTTCTTTCTCTTCGGCGTTGTTTTCATACGGGTCCGATTATAAGCGGAAATTCTGCGTTCATCAATCGGCAGGTGGGGCAATTACGGAGCGAGGCGAAAGTGTGTTTCGGGGAGGTTTCGGCGATATTATCGGTCGTCGGTCCTGGTTTTCCGGAAATTTGCTGAGCGTGACGGCGCCGAGCGGGAATTTAGTTGATTTATGTACCTTAATCTGCTACACTGGATGCAGAGAAGGGCCCTGAGATGAGAGGGTGATTATTTCCGTCACCCGCGCAGCGTTTCTTTTTAGCGTTATGATTTTGTAGTAGCGCGGTTGGAGTTGTGTCGAAAGCGTCAACCTGGCAGCATGAGCTTTTGTGTGCCGGATTGAATTTTTAGGCACAACGGCGAGTCCTGCATGAGACTGATTGTTCAGGAAGAAAATGAGTCCTTGGCTTGAAACGATAGGGGTTATCCTGATAGCACTATCAGGTGCGGTGCTTGGCAGGGTACTGTCAAGGCTGAAGAGGTCGTACTGGGCGTTCGGTTATTTCCTTCCGGCTTTTCTCATTGTGTGCCTGGTGCTATCAAGATGCACGACTTCTCTGGCATTTGCTCCGGCGTTTTACTGGGCGACCGCGAGCAGAGCAAGATTTGTTATCTTATCAGTGGCGACGACGGTGGGTTTGACGGCGCCGCTGTCACGGCTGCCTCGCAGGTCGGAGAGACTGATAGTGTGTGCTGTGATGGTTGTTGTTGTGGCGTGGTTTTCGGTGATGCCTTTTCTGGTTCCTGCCTTGATACAGGACGAGCTTTCGAAATTACCGACGAGGATAGACTCTCGGGGAGTATGTTTTCAAAGCACGGCCTTTACGTGTGCACCGGCGGCTGCGGTTACGGTGCTTCGAAGATTGGGTTTGCCGGCCCACGAGGGGGAAATCGCAATACTTGCCCACACAAGTCCGGTGGCTGGTACGCTTCCCGGCTGCCTGAAGACGGCGCTTCAGAACCGCTACGGCGACGCCGGCCTGAAGTGCGAGTATCGTCACTTCGATTCAATGGAGCAGCTAAGGGATGCAGGGCTTACCCTGGCGGTAATCAAGG
>JAUWKC010000144.1 GCA_030607345.1 Planctomycetota bacterium
AGGTCGGAACCGTGGTAGATTGCATTTATCGCCTTTTCGATCTCCTCCACTGAGCTGAGAACCACCTTTATTTTTCGTTTGATTTTGAGCGTGATTGTGTCTATTGCAATAACGTTAAGAGGGTCTGCCATCGCCACGATAACCCTGTTGTCGAGTTCTCCGACAGCCACAATGCTGAATCGTTTCGCGATGTTTTCAGGCAGCATCCGCGCGACGTTCATGTCGATTCTGGCAATATCATCGAACCGGATGTACTCCATTGACAGGTGTTCAGCGAGAGCGTTGGTTACCTCGGTGTTATTAAGAATCTTGAGCCGCAGCAGAACCTCACCGAGGCGCCCTCCGTGGTCCCGCTGTTCGTTAAGCGTCTCTATTAATTCGCGGTGAGTTATCAGGCCTTTCGATACAAGAAATTCACCAAAGAGCAGGTCGCCTTTTGTCTTGGAAAAATTTGAAATGCTCTGCGTGGACTCCATCCGAGTTACCTCAGTACAGGACCATTCATCAGTTTTGAATTTTTAGTTTTTAGTTGAGAATAAGCGGCTCAAAACTCGAAACTTTTTTTTATCGGGGGCCGTCACTGGCGTATTGGTCTGGCCGCTGCCTTTCAGCTTGCCCCTCTTACCACTTAAAGTATACTGCAGAAATAGGCGCCAGGCAAAAAAGTCACCCCATCTGCATACCGCAAAACGTTCGTACGGGCGAACATAGTCCTGGTGGATTTCTACCACTTGTTGGCCGAATGCGCTTGTTTTATAAGACCTCTCGAGAAGAATTTTTAGTTTTGAATTTTTTGCTTTTTTGCTTGAGGCCTTCCTGTGCGTCGCACGCAGACAGGCCTGACGATTACGATGGAGGCGATATTGCCAAGGTCCGCCAAGTTTTAGAAAGGGCCGGCGACTTTTAAGCCGCCGGCCCGAAAAACCTTCCAGTTGATATACACTCGCTTCTCGAGAAGCAATCTCAACCAATCACTGCGCGTAGTAGAAGCGTACTTCGCTCAGGCCTGCTGAGGTGCCGCCGTGGTTGCTGATACAAGTAAGGCGAACGTACTTGGCGTCCACATTGCCGAAGTTGACTTCAGTGTTGTGGGCATAAGTATCAGAACCGTCAGCCTCGGCAAAGGTTTGCGTACCGCCGAGTTGAGTCCAGTCGCTACCGTTGGTGGAGTATTCAATGGTGCAACTGTTGAAGCCGCGATTGGTCCTCAAATCACCCTGACCGGTGACATCCTGGTTGTAGTTCCAGACCCACATATTGGTCAAGGTGTAAACCTGGTCGAACTCATACCGAATCCACTCGCCATTGATGCCGTTGGACAGCCACATAGTGCCCTCGCCGGCAGCAGGCGGTGCGCCTCCGATGTAGTTCGTGTGCAGGTCCCCGGCGAGACCGTTCTCATTAGCCGTGTAGTAGCCCTCAAGCTGGTAATTCACCGAGGAACACGTGGTCGTGATGTTCGACGGTGAAATCTTCAACGGGTCAGAAGTCAGCGTAGTGCCTGACTCTTCGGTGGACCAGCCGGTCTCGTTCTGGTTGGAGCTCTTGTCGCGAGCCTTGACCCTGTAGGTGTACATGGTATCAGGCTGCAGAGCCGAGTCCTCGTAAATGGTACTGTCCTGCCAGCCGCTGTCGTTGCCGCCGCCTGCGGTACAGTCGAAGTAGTACTCGACACCGCTGACATCGGTAGCCGTGGTCGCAACCATCGTGACCGTAGTCGAGCTGTTGCCATAGGGCACCGTGTTCCACGTCATGGGGTCGGGACTCGGAGCGGTATTGTCCGGCCCGGTGGTCGAACCCAACACCAAACGGCTGTAAGGCCGATGGTTACGCATGTGAACGGCCAGGACGTCTATCTTGCTCGGCTGCCCGCTGCTGGAGCTGTCCGTCCAACTGTAGGTCCTGTCGTTGAGCGTGATGGTCATCTTGATACTGCTCGACGGTCCGCTCGAGCTCCACAGTGAGTACCGTCCACTCGCCGGGCGGCGTTTCAAAACCGGGAATGTAATCCGCGAGCCCGTCGTTGGTGTACATGAGGTTGCTGGAACTCTCGGGCTTCTCGGCAAAATTGCCGGTCTTGTGGACTTCGTCTAAGCAATCGACCCACCGGGTAGGCCCGGCCTTCATGTTCGGACCAAACCGGAAGTTGTAGCCTTTATAGCCGGTGAATATGGAGCTGCCGGTTACCTCAAAGCCGTCGGCGGTTACCCATTCGCCGTCTGCCTCGAATCTCCCGATACTATTGGCACCGGAATCAGTCCGTCAGAGAGTATTTACGAATACACACCTTGCACCTTGTTCCGCCCGCTTTTGCCGAAGCCAGGAGTAATATGTAGATTAGAATAAGGAGTATACCTCCCGCACCGCCAGTGTCAACTCTACATTACTATTTTTCGCAATTTTTTTAGTTACCGTATATTTGCCGAGTTCAGAAAAGCTCCAAAGTATCGCTGGTAAAAGACGTTAGGACTCGACAGGGCCCCCTTAGAGATGCCGACAAGAGGACGAGTCGGTTCTCAATAACTACGCCGACAATGCCGTCTGCCGGTGCCGGTCCCATAAACACGTGCGAGCTGCGGAGTTTTCACTTGCGTCATCGCGGCTGAATGAAATCCCATATAAAGTGCCTGCTCGTTCGCACCGATAGCATCGAGAAGTGGATTTGCCTTGAATGCACCGGAGACGTTTCAACTTGGAGGAGGAGGTTTTTTGACAGGAGTACTAAAAGAGGGTAGGCGATGTCAGTCAAGCCGCGACAAGCTAAGCTTTTTGCCGCACTTTTGTCCTCAATGGCAGCCTGCGCGATTCTCTTGATGGCGCTGGGCAACAATCCACCGTCAGCCGGTGCGTTTTGCCTTAATAGTTATTACTCGCTCGAACCGGTCGAAATGGTGCTCGTCTCACGGGCTGCTCAATACCCGGGCCGATGGAACAGCGTTGAAATCTGTTTCAGCGGCACCAAAACGGGCAATATAGCGCAATTAGCCTGTTGGGCGGGTCTGGACAATCCGGATGATGTCAATTTCCACTTCTGTATCTGCAACGGCGTCGGAGGCATTGACGGGCAGATACTGTCAACCGAAAGGTGGCTTCGCCAGTTGTCCGTTGTGCCGGGCTCGATGAGCTACGCCGACAGAATCGGCGAATATTTCGAACGAAGCGACCAATCCGCCGCAGGCGGACCTGACCGACGCGATGAAACGCCAACGCAGACTTCATATCTCGTATTTCGTAGCTCGTATCTCGAGTCACGATTCACGAATCACGAATCACGATCCAATGACAGGACTATTCGCATCTGCATTATAGCCCAGCCGAGGAGCAACCCTCCGACCGACTACCAGACAAGGAGATTGGAGGCGCTTCTCGAAACGCTTTGCAGAGCTTTTGGTATTGCACCCGAATCCGTGCACTATCCAGGCCGTGGGTGATAGAGACCAAAAAGCCAAAACCACGTTAAGTTGCAATTCTACAAGACCGATAACGAACGGTGATTCAGCGGACGGGTTGCGGCCGAGCCGCCCCGGCCGTTAACGCAGCCAAAGACGTTCGTGGCCGGCAAGTTGTCCGAATAGAAAATGCAAAATTTCGCAAAGGATTTCAAATGCTCCTGACTAATTCAAGAACAGTACTCGAGTCAACGGCAGCCCGGCTGAGCTCACTGCTTGGTATGGATATGGGCATTGACCTCGGCACCTGCAACACCCTGGTCTGCCTGCGCGGCCGAGGAATCGTTCTAAACGAGCCGTCCGTCGTTGCCATCAACCGACAGACCCGTACGGTTCTGAACAACGGCGAAGCAGTCGGTCTGGTTGCTCGTGAGATGTTAGGCAAAACGCCGGGCTCTATTGCGGCTGTCAGGCCTCTCAAGGAGGGCGTTATAAGCAACTTCGAGGTCACAGAGGCAATGCTGAGCTACTTTATCAAGAAGGTGCACAACAGCAGCGCTTTTGCCAGGCCCCGTGTGGTAATTGCCGTACCGAGCGGTATAAACCCTGTTGAACGCCGAGCGGTCATCGATAGTGCCGAGCGTGCGGGCGCACGCAGGGTATATCTGGTCGAGGAGCCGCTTGCCGCCGGCATAGGAGCCCAACTGCCGGTTACAGAGCCTACCGCTTCAATGATTGTCGATATAGGTGGCGGCACGACCGAGGTGGCCATTATGAGCCTGGCTGATATTGCCTGTTCGCGGTCCATTCGCATCGGTGGCGACGACATGGATGAGGCAATCATTAATCATCTCAAGAGAACGTACAACCTGCTGATTGGCCAGAGAAGAGCCGAGCAGGTGAAAATAGAAATCGGCTCGGCCGTGCCGCTGAGCGCCGAATCGACAATGCAGGTGGCCGGAAGAGACACCATCTCCGGACTGCCTCGGAAAATCATTATAACAAGCGAGGAAATTCGCACCGCTATTAAGGAACCAATAGCGCAAATCATAGACGTAGTTACAAGGACGCTCGAACAGGCAGAACCCGAACTGGCAGCCGATTTGATAGACAACGGCATACATATCTGCGGCGGCGGTTCCCTGCTGCGAGGGGTCGATGCAGCTTTGACAAACGCAACCGGGCTCGAAGTCCAAATCGTCGATGACCCGCTTACTGCAGTGGCTCGCGGAACCTGCACGTATCTGGAAAACCTGGAACTGTGGAAGGATACGATGGACGATGGCCAGAGTATTTGGGAATGACCCACTGACAAAGAAAGCAGATATCGAACCTGAAACATCTTATGGCACGCAATCATAACCAAGTCTCCAGCCGAGTGGTTTTTGGCTGGCTCATGCTGGCCGGGCTTATCCTTCTCTTCGCCCCCGAGCGCTGGACGAGTAGTTTGCAATTGAGCTTCGTCTCGGTTTTGCATCGGCCGCTGATTGTCGCCAGAGGCTTCTCACTCTTCCTGCGCAAGGCCGAGGCGACCGAAGATTCTGTGCCCCGCACAAAATATGTCAGGCTTCGCAATCGACTCGCCAATACCGCACAGTGGCTCGACCAGGAACGTCAGAAGGTTGAGCAACTATCCGGACTGTGCGACAGAGCTGTTTGGCAAGGTGTCCATTTTGTAATTGCCGACGTAGTCACGAGCGCCATCGATGCCTCGCAA
>JAUWKC010000174.1 GCA_030607345.1 Planctomycetota bacterium
CGTCATTGCCTACAATACCAACAGGCTCGGCCCTGGGGATGCTCCGAAGACGCTCGAAGATACGCTTAAACCCGGGTGGAAGGGGCGTCTGGTTATGGCCGACCCCGGATTTGGCACGACAGGCGGGGATGTTGCAAGCTGGTTTGTCCACTACGGACCCGACCGGGCGAACGAAATTCTGCTGGCGCTGAGGAGAAATGATATACGTCTGGTGGAGGGTAACAGTACCGTCGTCAAAATGGTTGCGACAGGCCAGGCGGACATCGGTTTTACCGACAGCGACGACGTCTACGCGGCACAGCGAAATGGCTGGCCGGTAGCGATGAACTACCTCGACCAGGGCGGTGACGGTCCGCTGGCAATCCCAAACACCGCGGCGGTGATAAACGGCGCGCCGCATCCGAAACAGGCCCGCCGGCTGATGGATTTCCTGCTCAGTGAGAGGCTCGAAGAAATGCTGGCGCAAAGCGACTCTCACAACGCGCCGATTCATCCGGCCGTGGCCGAAAGATTCAAAGAATACGCCATCGGTAAAACTCTCGAAATCGATTACGAGAAAATAGCCGAGCAGTTACCCGAAGCCATCCGAACCGCGAGGGGGATACTCAGATGAGCGACCTGTCGCTGCCCGTCCGTCGCAGAGCAGGGATTGGCCGCTGTAGTGTCGGCTCGACGATACTGTCGGCGGTTTCGCTGGCTCTATGGGCCGTGATTATTTTTCTGCCGCTTGTCGTTCTTTTTGCGCGCGCAATTTTTTCGCTGCCTGAATTGCGATTCGGTGACACTGTTTTTGCCTGTTTGTGTCGGTCTTTCGTTTTGGCCGGGGTTATCGGCGCAGTGGCGGTGCTGCTTGGTTATGCACCGGCAAGACTCTTAGGTACCCGCAGTAAGGGACAAGACCTGCTGCTTTTACTGCTTTTGATGCCGCTGGTTCTGCCGCGTTATCTTTTCTACTACGCGTGGACATTGTTGTTAAGTCCGACCACTCATCTCGGCACGTACCTTGCCGGCCGGGGCGAGCTTGCCAGGCTGGTCCACGGGTTTGCGTCGTGTTCGGTCTTGGTATTGTGGTACTGGCCTTTAGCGGCGCTTGTGCTCGCCCAGGGATGGCGAAATATCGACCGCCAAATCTGGGACTGCGCATCTTTGGATGCCGGGCGGACCCGAATATTTACGAGAATAACACTTCCGCTGCTTGCCCGGCCTATGCTGCTTGCTTTTGGAATCTGCTTTGTGTTGTCACTTTCCGAATTTGCCACGTTCCATCTGGCCGGGGTAAGGACCGTCGGGACGGAACTCGCCGTGCTCTATCAACAAACGGGCTCAGACAGTGCTGTTGCAGTCGCCGCCAGTCCCATTGCAGCGGCGGCACTGGTGGTGTCGGTTCTCCTTGCCCGGAAGTCACGCTCGTGGGCTCTGCCCGCTGCCGCTCCGGGCCCGGGTCGATTCGAATCACAACGATGGCGGTGGTGCTGTCTGTTCGCCCTGGTTGCAGTCTCACTGGTAGTGCCCGTCGGACTTTTGCTGATTAACATTAGGGAGACCAGGCCATTCGTGGACTTCCTGACACTGCATCTGGATGGGTTGCTGTGGTCGCTGGCCATTGCGGTTGTTGCGAGTATAATGGCATATCTGATTGCTTTTGCAGGGCTGCCCTGGAGACGGACTGACCGCAGTCTTTTTCAGCCGGGCCCGCGCGACCCAAACGTGCCTGTTGGTAGTCGCGGGTCGTATTGGCGCCGATGTCTGTCCTGCACGGCGCGCATCACGATATTTCTCGCCATGTTCATCCCGGCGTCACTTGTTGCAGTGAGCCTGCTGAGGATGCTGGCGGTGTGCAAACTGCCGGCATCATTCCGGCAGGGCTGGTATATTGTTTCTGCCGGTCAGGCCGCTCGTTTTGCAGGTGTGGTCCTTATCATATTTGTCCTGGCCCGGTCTTCCCACATCAGGCAGCTTACGGAGATGGCTTCTGTCGACGGCGCGTCGAACTGGTCAGTCTGGCGGCACGTGCACTTGCCGCGCACCTGGCCGCTCTTTGTCGGGTCTTTTTTTCTGGTTGTTATGTTGAGCGTTACGGAACTCTCGGCCACAATGGTTCTGCTGCCGGCGGGCCTGCCCAACTTTGCCCAGAGACTGCTGAATCAAATGCATTACTTACGAGAGCAGTCGGTAATCGCATCGTGCCTGATACTTACTGTTATGTTCCTGATTATGGCGATAATTGTCGTGCTGCTGATGCGAACGGTGCGGACATACCGGCAGGTGCTTCTGTTGGTTATAACCGCTGGGATTTTCCTGACGGGTTGTGACGATAAAACGGGTCTGACTGCTCCTGATTACGTTCTTGGCGCTTTCGGTCGAACCGGACGTGGCCGGAGTGAATTTATGTATCCGAGGGCGCTCGACGTCGCAAAGGACGGTTCACTTTTCGTAGTCGACAAGACCGGCAGGATTCAGCGCCTTACCAAAGAAGGACAGTTCCTTGATGCAATCAAGATGCCTCTGGTAGAAGCGGGAAAACCGACAGGTATATCGGTAGGGCCAAACGGAAATCTCTACGTTGCCGATACGCATTACTATCGCGTTGTTGTCTTTTCGCCCGACGGTGAGCTGATTGACCAGTTTGGCCGGCACGGTGAAGAACCAGGCTGTTTCATTTACCCAACTGACGTTGCTTTGGCCGAAGACGGCAGAATCTTCGTAAGCGAGTACGGCGGCAACGACCGGGTCAGCGTCTTTGACCAACAGAAGCAGTTGCTGTACTGCTTCGGGACGTATGGCAGCGGAAAAGGACAATTTGCCCGGCCTTCGGCGCTTTGCATCGACCAATCTCGCAAACGGCTCTACGTGGCAGATGCCTGCAATCACCGCATTGCAATTTACGACCTTGATGGTAAACTAATTGGATATATCGGCTCGGTCGGCCAGGCCGCCGGCAGGCTTCGTTATCCCTACGGGCTGGCCCTGTTGTCCGACGGAACGTTAGTGGTCTGCGAATACGGAAATAATCGGCTGCAGCTATTTAGCCCCGAGGGCAAAAGTCTGGCTGTGTATGGTGGTCCAGGCCGGCAGTTGGGACAATTGGCATATCCGTGGGGCGTGGCGGTCGATACCGGACGAAGGGTTTTTGTAGTCGACGCCGGCAATAACAGGATTCAAATATGGCGGCTATGATTACGGCTTACAGTTTCTACTTTGCCGAACCCTGGTGGCTGCTGGCCTGCCTGTTGGTAGTGCCGGTCATCTGGCTTGCCAGGCGAAGCCTCGGCGCCCTCGGACGGTTTCGCCGAGTCCTCGCTGTAGCCTTGCGGTGTGCCGTGATAATCATTCTCTCGGTACTGCTGGCCAGGCCCATGCTTACCCGTAAGAACCAGCGGCTTACCTTAATCGCCGTCATCGACCGCAGCCAATCCATCCCGGCTGACCTTCAGCAGGCCGGTTTAGAATATCTCCGGCGAGCTTTAGCCTCTAAAGACCCGCGGGACCGCCTGGCGGTGGTGGATATTGCCGAGGTAGCCAGTATCTCCAAACTGCCTTCCGTCGACACTGAGCTGCGTCAGCGCAATCTTACCCTCAGAGGCGACCAGACCAGACTCGCCGACGGTATCCAAATGGCTATGGCCATAGCTCCGCCGGACACGGCAGTAAGGATTCTGCTGATAAGCGAGGGAAACCAGACCGCCGGCGACCTTAAAGAGGCTGCACAGCTCGCGGCGGCGAACAAAATCCCTATAGATGTACTTCCTATCTACTACAACTACGACCGGGAAGTCATTTTCAAGCGCCTGGCTGTGGCGTCAAGGGCCAGAAGCGGCCAGACGGTTTCGCTGCGATTTATTCTCAGCAGCACGTCGAACACGCGCGGCAGGCTGCTGCTGAACCTCAATGACAAGCCCGTAGACCTCGTGCCTGGGTCGGAGCAAATCGCGGCGCCTGTGGAGTTGCAGCCGGGAACGAACGTTAAAACCGTTTCTGTGCCGCTTGGCAGCCGAGGTATACACGAGTTCGATGCCGTCTTCATACCGGACGACCCCAATGCCGACAGGATAACTCAAAATAATCGCGCCAGCGCGATAACCTATGTCGCCGGACCGGGCCACGTAATGGTGGTTGACGCCGACGGCTCAACGGCCCCTACTTTGAGCCGGGCCCTGCAAAACTCCGACATAGACGTGCGGAATGGCCCGGCGCCGGAGTTTCCGGACAATCTTGTCAATCTGATGAGTACCGATGCGGTCATCCTGGTCAACACCGACATCAGCCACTTCACGTACGAGCAGCAGGAAATGCTCTGCCGTTATGTCACCGACCTTGGTGGCGGCTTGATTATGGTAGGGGGGGCGCAGTCGTTCGGAGCCGGCGGATGGATAGGCTCACCCGTAGCTGATGTGCTTCCTGTAGACCTCGACCCGCCCCAGAAAAAACAACTGCCCAAAGGCGCGCTTGTCCTGATTATGCACGCCTGCGAGATGCCCAAGGGCAACTACTGGGGCAAGAGGGTCGCAA
>JAUWKC010000057.1 GCA_030607345.1 Planctomycetota bacterium
CTCCATTCGGGCATTCGACAAGCGCCGGGTCGTGATTATGATTCGAAAACAGCGGTCCCATGGAACCCGGGGCAAGCTTAACATACCGGCGGGGCCCCTTGAAGTGCGGCACGGTAGTCTCCGGCCCTTTTGTTAAGTCAGCAGTCCTGTCTTGTATAACATTTTGCTGACAGGGCATCGCCGGCCGCTCCGGCCAAGGCGTGGTATTGGGCTTCTCGCCCAGCACTACCCTGAAACCAATATACCAGTTCCTGTCCGCGGGCAGCGTCCCCATTCGGTTCGCCGAGCGCAGATAATAAAGCTCCGTCGAATGGCTGCCGCCGCGAGCGACCTTGAAGTCGCCGGCCGCCCGGCCCACCGGGTCAACCTTTTCTCCAGGCGCGTACCAGCCGTACCAGTCGCTGCCCCATTCTTCCACGTTGCCGTGCTTATCGTACAGCCCCCACTGGTTGGCAGGCGTCTTTCCACCGGTCAGGCGGGCAGGAACCTTCTCCTTACGCTCGACCCACTTCGGGTCAATAATCTCTTCGGTCGTTCGCGGGTCCGGATACCAGCTTCGCCGAACATTCTTGCGGAACGCCTCAGGCAGACTGTCGCCGGTGCTAAACGGCGTCTGCTTGCCGGCACGACAGCAATATTCCCACTCAGCTTCCGTTGGCAGACGGTAAGATTTTGCTTCTTTGTCGCAGAGCCACCGGCAGAATTCGGCTGCCTCGTACCAACTGACAAATACTACCGCCTCGTCGTCGTCCTTTGAAAACCCCAGCTTGCCGCGAGCCGCGCGATGCTCAGGGTCAAACATCTCAAACTGGGCATTGCTAACCTCGCAGACGCCCATATAAAAAGGCTTCGTGATGTCGACCTTATGTCTCGGATGCTCATCGAAGTCCCCGTTGGGAAAATGCCCCGGTGCTGTCAACAGCTCCTTCGGCAGTCCGCCGGCGGCGGATTGTTCGAAGCCCATCTCGAAGCTGCCCGGCTCAATACGAACCAGCTTCATACCAATAGAGTTCGTATAAATCGGACCCGTCGGCAGCCTGGCGGCATTCACAGGACAGCTCAGAATCGCAACCAGGCTAACTAACCAGAGCGCCAAGGCACTTGCCCTGCCTGAACGTGCAGAGTTTCCCCTTGATGGCTGCAACTGGTCAGTTGTGCCCATTCGTCACCTTTCTATGTTCAGCGGTTCGACCTCAAAATAGTCGATGTCCATACTGCCGTTACTCATCAGGAAAAACGCAGCGGCCGATTCGCTCACGGCAGTTTGATGTTCAAGCCCGGCTTTGCTCTTGGGCAGCTCGGTGGTTGGTTCGTCGCCGTCAAGGCCGTAGAAAATCCGCCACCGTTTGCTGTCCTCGTTCCACGTAAACTTCACCTTGGCTGCTCTTGGCGGACTCGAAAGCGAAACTTCATCGAGCTTGTCGGCCTGCACCGCGACCAGCATCGAGCCGCTGAATGGGTCTTTGAAGCCGAGCGTCACTCCGGGCGGCGTCTTCTTCCCGTAGTCGTTGTAGTGAATGTTCTTTACGACGAAAAGCGCTTCGAATGAACCGCTGCCCACTACGCGGTTGAGTCCGTAGAAATGATTATGCGAGTCGACGGCATACTGGCCTTTGCCGTTGAAGCCGCCGGTAAAGCCCTTGTATAGGTGCCAGTCGTCGGCGTCGAATTTGTCCGGGCCGCTGAACGTCTCACGGACGTGCTTTACCCGCACAGGCGGATGCGAAACGGGCGGCGGGGGAGTCTTCAACCATTGCGAATTAAAGGCGTAATGGTTTCGGCTGCTGATAAGATGTATTACCCCATCGAGACCCTGGCAGATGGCAAGATAGCCCCGGTACTCGCCGCTGCGGGCGCTCAGGGTAATCGCGCCGCCGTCGGTGCACTCTATCGTTCTTGGCGGACCGTCATCCGTGATTAGCCGTTTGTAGGGCCAGTTCTTTCCGTTGTCTTGCGACAGGGCTGCGAACAAGCCGCGAACCTGGCGATGCTGTCCCGAAGAGTCCGTTACCGTTATGCCGCCGTTCGCAAAAGAAGCAAACACAAGTGAGTCATCTCTCAGACGCAGGAGGACCAGACGTTGGCCTCCTCCGATGCCGCCGAATTCACTTGCCGTAGAAGTGAAAGTCTTGCCGCCGTCGGTCGATACGCTCATCGGCATTTTCCCTTCGATGTTCCCACTCCGGCTAAAGGCTACGATGCGCCCGTCGGCCGCCTGTGTGGCGCCCACGTGGATGCCGGGTATGTCACCGCCCGGATTAAACCAGCTAAGTCCCTCGTCCCGACTCATCCACAGGGTATCTGGTCCGTCGACGGCCAGGGCAATTGCCCCGTCGTTCATTCGAAATACCGGTTCGCTCGGCTGATGGCCGCCCGTATGCTCCGGACAAATCAACCGGGGGCTCGACCAGGTGGCGCCGCTGTCGCGTGAGGTTCGCATCACAAGGGCCAGCGGACCGTAAGAGCCGCCCGCCGATACTCCGCTGAAATGATAGAGCTTGTCCTTTCCATCGAACCACAGCGCCGGTGCATGGTCATTGCGGTCGGGCGTATCAAAGAACGTCGAGGCCGGCTCCCAGTTCTTGTTGCCCCATCTCAGCCGGCTCGCCGCAAGGCCAAGCTCGCGGTCCTTCTCCGAGACGCACGTGTACCAGACGGCCAGAAGGTCGCCGTTCGGGCACTCGACAATCGCCGGGTCGTGGTTGTGCCCGGAAAACAAAGGCCCTTTCGCTTCTTTTGGAATCCTCACGTACTTGCGCGGGCCATTAAAATAGGGCTTGTCCGGGTCGGGGCCTTGAGTCACATCGGCAGGATTGTTCTTGATTACGTAACGCTGGTTCAGCGGACGCCGAGGCGCACCCAGCGCCTCGCCGGCGGGCGGCCCACCAATCACAACCCTGAACCCAATAAGCCAGTGCTTGTCCTCCGGCACCGCGCCCATCCGATTGGCCGAACGCAGAAAGTAAATCGGCGTGCTGTGACTGCCGCCCCGCAGAACCCGAAAATCACCCGTCTCGTACCCGACCGGGTCGGTCTGCACGCCGCTGTTATAAGGACCGTACCAGTCGCGGCACCATTCCTCGACATTGCCGTGCATGTCGTACAGCCCCCAGCGGTTGGCAGGAGTCTTACCTACGTGCAAAGGCACCTGACCGGGCCAGCCCGTCATTCGAGCGTTTTTTCGGAACTCGACCGGCAGTGTCTCGCCCGTATAGTAGTTTGTACCGGTCCCCGCTCGGCAGGCGTATTCCCACTCGGCCTCCGTCGGCAGACGGCAGGGCAGGCCTTGCCTGTCCGAAAGCCACCGACAAAACGCCGTTGCGTCATACCAGTTGACGTTGATAACAGCTTCGTCGTCTTGCTTGGAAAGGCCGTTGTCTTTGCCCCGCAGCTTCTTATGGTCAGGCCTGAAAAGCTCGTATTGCTTATTCGTGACCTCGCAGACGCCCATATAGAAAGGCTTGCTGATTTTCACCGTGTGCACCGGTTTTTCGTCGAAGTCGCCGTTGCTGAAGGTATCCATTCGCCCGCCGCGTCGAGAGCTTATTATCCAGAGCAGTTCGGCCGGCAAAGGTGTCTTTAACTGTCCCATCTGGAACTCGCCGGGCTCAATCCGGACAAACTCCATACCTATAGAATTCGTAAATGACGCCCCCTCGGGCTCCAGGCCGAAAACCGGCGCCAATAGTACGCCGACAAGACCAACGCAAACAACAAACACTTTTCTCATTATAGCACTCCTGGGACCACCTCATCCGTTATATGCGCCAACCTGCTTCGGGGTGATTTTTCGCCAAGTATAACCGGCGAAGACCCCTGCCGCAAGGCTACCTTTCAGTCTGCCAGAGTGCCGACGGGCTCGTGCATCTTATAAGCAGCCGCCAGCACTACAGCTTTAACCTTAAATGGCTTACTACCACGCCGCCACCGGCAAAGGCCTGTACCCAATACGCTGTGGCAGCAGACCGGGCCGAATAAATCACATAGTCGGCCAAGGCTCATTCGAGGCATTTTTTGATTTGAAGAATATGAGTCTCGCTCCGGACACGGGCAAACAGGGTGTCACTGTCTGGTTCAGGGACGGATTGGCAGGGAAGTTCTCCGTTTATATCGCCAAACGAGTATATGGGCATCAGCGAAAGCAGCGACGTCAAATACGAAAACATGCCGCAGTCGGCAAAACTCAGAATCATCTGGAACGCCGTCAATAAGCAGTGGCGTGTCTTCTACGGCCTCAACGGCGGCGAGCCGACCAGCGAACTGTCGAGAAGCAAGCAGGGGTTCTATGTCCAACAGCCTATGGGCCAGTCCACCGCCGTCCATATTATGGTTGGCCACGGCAGCGCTGACATCAACCGCTTTGAAATCAGACCGCTCCGAGCCGAAAGCCAAATACAAGCGGGCGCCTTAAAGCACGCCCATTTCTTTGAGCACTGTTTTTAGTTGCTTTATCTCCTCGGCGGTTAATCTCTCTATAGGTTCCCGAACCTCGCCGCCCGGCAGGCCGGTCAGATTCATCGCCTCTTTAATGATGCTGTGGGCCAAAGCAAAATCGGGCGCCGCCAAAAACGGAGAAAGTATGCCCGGCACCGGGCTGCGACTCTGCAAAACTTTTGAGCGGAACTCGTAGTACGGTGCAATTCTGTCTGTCAGCTCCACAAGCCTGTCGAAATCACGCCGAACCGCAGCCCTGTAAAATGCAACGGCTATCTCCGGAGCAAAATTGGCCAGCTCCGTGACAAAGCCCGGACAGTGGAGAACTGCAAAGAACGGATAAACGAGCTGGCCCATACCGCAGAGTATGGCCATATCGTTGGGGTCAACGGCCCTGTGCATCCAGTAATACTTGGCGACGTCGGTAATAGTCTCCTTATCGCCTACGATATTGTCTATCTTCGACAGCCTCGCCATAAGCGGCGGGTCAATCCATAGTTTCGTCATCACGGGATTGTTGTAGAGCATAATGCCTATGTCGATGTTGTCAGCCAGCGTCTTAAAGTGGCGGTACAGCCCCTCCTCTGTAACAGGCTGGTAATAGGGATTCAGCACCATGACGCCGTCGGCGCCGACCTGCTGGGCGTACTGACTCAATTCTATTGTCCGGCGAGTGCCCGACCGTCCTGTACCTGCGAAGAGAGGAAACCTGCCGTCAAGCTCTTCTGCAGTGACACGAATTACCGTTTTGCACTCCTCGTCTGTCATCGCGTAGAATTCACCGATGCTTCCGGTAGTTAGAAAGACGGCGTCCTGTCCTTTAAGGGCCTCTGCTACATGGTTGACAGAAATGCGCAGCGCCTTCTCGTCCAGGTCGCCGTCTTTGTCAAACGGAGTCATCACAACGTGAACGACGCCCTTTATTTTATTCTTCAGCTCTTCGAAGTTCACAGCCATTTGTCTGCTCCAGTCTGTCTGAAACATGCCTCCAGGCGGGATGCATCTTCAAATCACGTTCAATTGTTTCATTAGCTTCTTAACTTGTGCTATCTCGTCTTCCGTACCCGGCATAAGTGGGAGCCTTGGTATACCTGCATCGTAGCCAATCAACCTCATAGCGTCCTTCAGCAGGCAGCATGGGTTGTATCGGTCGCCGGGGGAAAGAGACCTGAACAAGGGCAGAAACGACTGCTGCATCTTTGCGGCCTTGGCTACATTACCCGCGAGGAAAATCTCTATCATTTCTCTTAGCCGGTCGCCGATTAGATGAGACCCGCCGCTGACAATTCCACCCATCCTCTTGGCTGCCCCCTGGGCAAAGGCTTCCAGAATCATCGCATCGTCGCCGCAGTATACAATAAAATCTTCCGGGGTGCAGTTGATATACGTTGTAATCTGCTTTGGGTTTATTTCAGCTTCTTCCTTTATGCCGATAATGTTGTCTATCTTTGCAAGCTCGGCAACCGTTTCAGGATTGATGTTCACACCGGCAAAAATCGGGATGTTGTACATAACCACGTTGATTTTAAGCTCGCTTGCAACCGTGCTGAAGTGATTGTAGAGCTCTTTCTGGCTCGGCCTTGTGTAGTAAGGTGAAACCACCATCACCAAATCAATGCCGAGCTGTTCTGCCCTCTTGCTCAGTTCAATCGTTTCGAGCGTGGAAACAGCACCGGTCCCGGCAATCAGCGGCACCTTATCTCCGACCGCCTCTTTTACGACTTCAAAAAGCCGCACCCTTTCCTCGGAGTTCATAGAAAAGAACTCTCCCGTCGTGCCGGACAGTATCAATGAGTCGGCCTTTTTCTCTTCTACCAGTTTCTCGGCAACGCCGGCCGCCGCGTCGTAATCCACGCTTTGGTCCTGCTTAAACGGTGTTACCATCGGTACCAGTATTCTGCCGTAGTGCTCTTTGTCGAACATAACCATGCTCCTTTCCACAGACACCGCCTAAGTGACGGCCTGCCATGTTTCAAAAACGGTTTCGATATTCTCAACCGGGTCTTTCAGCCCGAATTCACACTGCGCGATTACCCCGCCATCCGACAGCCACAGCGACTCTTTTACTCTCTTAACGGCTTCGGCCACCTGATGCTTACTTCCGAAGGACAGTATATGCTGTCTGTCAATCTCGCCCCAGAAGGTAATTTTACCCTTGTATTCTCTGCCAAGCTTCTCTATGTCCATACAAAACAGTTGTGAGTTGACGGCATCGACGCCTGCTTCTATCAGTTCAGGATAAATCTCCTCAATATTCCCGTCAGAGTGCATAAACGCGTATTTGCCTTGCGAATGTATCAGCTCGCAGTAATCTTTGTATAAGGGCTTGAAAATCTCTCGCCACATCTGCGGCGAGATAAGCAGGCTCCTCTGCGAACCCCAGTCGTCCATAAACGATATCCCGTCGACGTCCGTCCGGACCCATCTTCTTAGCTCCTCCATATAGAACTGATGCACGATGTCACGCAGGCGGTACAAATGTCTGGAGTCGTACATAAGCTCGACGAAAAGCTGTTCGGTACCCATCAGAAACTGCATCCTCTCGAAAGGTCTGACCGTTGTCCATGCCAGCGTGAAAGCGTCCGTCCCCGCGCACATCTCGTTCACTTTGCCGAAATCAGCCCCGTCCAGTATCTCATAAGGCGCATGCAACTGTTCAGCCTGCGCTATGTCTTTTAACGGCGGTTCTTTTACTTCGCCCACCACCCCGTCCTCGGCTGCGTGCCACTGACAGCCCCATTCGTCCGTCGCGACAACGCCCTTCTTATACCTTTCGCCCCGCGTCAGTTTGCCCCGGCCATACGTGAACTCCAGAATCGTTATGTCATCCGGATACTTCTGCAGTATCCGCTTTATGTCATCCTGCCGGAACATCTTTGTACCCGGCAGTCGCCATAAGTGCCTGGGAACACGGTCCGGGCCCTTAAATTCCAATGCCCTTTGTACTCTTTCTCTGCTGGTCATAGCACCATCTGTTTACGTAAGGTTCCACGCTCCGTGAGCATCAAAGCAGGCCAAACAGTCCAGGCAGCCACGTCACGATAGCCGGAATGTAGGTAATTATAAGAAGGATACACAGGCTGGCAACAATAAAAGGGAGCATCTCCTTTACTATTTTTTCTATCGGCAGGCCGCTGATGATACTGCCGGTAAAAAGCGCAGCGCCGTACGGCGGGGTAATAAGCCCCAAGGCGAGATTGAAGGTCACCACCACTCCGAAGTGTATGGGGTTTATGTCGAACGCCTTGGCGAGCGGATAAACAATCGGAACAAGAATCAAAATCGCCGGCAGACTGTCCATCAGCATACCCCACACCAGCAGCACGATATTGAGGATAAGCAGAACCATCCACTTGTTATCGGTGACCGACAGAATAGAATTGGCCACCATTTGCGGCACCTTTTCCACCGAGAGAATCCAGCCGAACACGTTCGACGCTCCGGCCAACATAAGAATCGACGCCGACAGCACCCCGGCCCTGACAAACACCCGGCTCAGCGATTGCAAGTCGACCCTGCCCCTTTTGTACACCAGAATCAGCAGCAGTCCGTATGCCACCGCAACAGCCGAAGCTTCCGTCGGCGTACAAATCCCGGTAAGTATCCCACCAAGTATGATAAACGGCATAAGAAGAAACGGTATCGCCCCGAACGCCACCTTCATTATCTCTGCAAATCCCAATTTCGTCTCGAACCTTGGAAAATTCCTTCTTCGCGCCACGAAAAATATGACCAGGCACTGTGCAATACCCACCATTACCCCCGGTATCGCGCCGCCTAAGAGCAGCCCGCCTGCGATATTCGTGTCCTGTCCGCAGTATGGTCGCGGCAAGACCTGGATCTTCACCAAAATCCGCGATTAAGTTATTGAGCGCCGCCTGGGTTGGACCATTTTGAACTTGTCAAAGAGCAAGCGCAACTTTAACCCCCC
>JAUWKC010000227.1 GCA_030607345.1 Planctomycetota bacterium
GCTCTGCGGGCTGCGGAGTTGGGTGCGGATTTGCTCATCAAGGCGACGAAGGTTGAGGGGGTGTATAGCGCCGACCCAAATGAGGACGCGGATGCGGAGCTGTTTGAGAAGCTGTCTTACGAGGACGTGTTGGCGAAAAACCTTCGGGTGATGGACCATTCGGCGATAAGTCTGTGCCGGGACAATCACATTCCGATTGTTGTTCTGAATATTTTCGAGAAAGGCAATATCGCCAAGGCCCTTGCCGGCGAGCAAGTCGGGACGTTGATTAGCTGATTTGGTCGGCAGCGCTGCAGTTGAGCGGGTCGGTGTTCGGAGCAAGGCCGAGCGTATGCATTGCGGAGCAGTGTCAACGCAAGCGTTGTGGTGTTTTTTGGCCAGTTGTGCAGGATGGTATTATGATTGTAAGGGCGTGGGCAAAAATACGGAAAAATGAGAGGATGTCAAATGCATCGTTTCGGTTGATGAATTTGATATTTCGAATGGTCGATGCGGTGTGGCCATATATAGATAAGCGGGTCGCGCGATTCGGGATAGGCGAGGGTATGACGGTGGTTGATTACGGATGCGGTCCGGGCCGGTACACGACGAGGTTTGCCAGGCTGGTGGGTGAGAACGGCAAGGTCTTTGCGATAGACATTCAGGAACTGGCAATTGAGGCGGTTAAGAAGAAGGCCCAGCAGGCTGGATTGCGGAACGTTGAGCCGATATTGGTGAGTGGTTACGAGAGCACGCTTGCGGATGAGACGGCAGATATGGTGTTCGCCCTCGATATGTTTTTCATTATTAAGAATTCGAGCGTGTTTCTTGCGGAGTTGAGGCGGATAACGAAGAAAGACGGGGTGCTTGTGATAGACGACGGGCACCAGCGGCGCAGTGAGACGAAAAGCAGTATCGCTGAGTCCGGCTGTTGGGATATTGTCGAGGAGAGCAAGGACCATTTGAGGTGTAAGCCGAGATTCGGTTGATGTGTGGGTGGGGAGAATTTCGGGAAGTTTGTTTACGAGCCGGAGGGATTAGGGTATCATTTGTGGCTGGCAGACGGAATTGATTTTTTGAGTTGTTTTGTAGAGGTTGCAAATGCCTGTAAAAGAGATTGTTTCTGAAATCAAAGAGAAGATGAAAAAAGCGGCGGACTTTTTTCACGATGAGCTTCGTGCAGTTCGAACGGGTCGTGCTTCGACGGGACTGGTTGAGAACGTGAAGGTTGATTACTACGGCACGGCGACGCCTCTGAAACAGTTGGCGACTATGGCGGCGCCGGAGGCTGATTTGATTGTGATAAAGCCTTTCGACCCCGGCTCGGTGAGGGAGATTGCCAAGGCAATTAAGAATAGTGATTTGAGTCTGGCGCCGATTGTTGACGGGAAGGTTATACGGCTGAATATACCACCTTTGAGCGAGGAGCGCAGGGAGCAGTTGGTTCATCAGGCCAAACAGATGGGTGAGCAGACGAAGGTGAGTATTCGGAACATGCGCAGGGACGCGAATAAGCAGCTCGAAAGAGAAGAGAAGGAAAAAGTTGTCACTGAAGACGACCTGCACCAGGGCAGAGAAGAAATTGACGATGTTACCAAGGAGTACACGGACAAGATTGATGAAATGGTCAGGGCAAAGTCGGATGAGATAATGCTCGAGTAGTCGGGCGATATCCGGATTGGTTGGCGTTGCCGAGCGGTGTGCTTGCTGCATCGGCGACAAGGATGATTGGCGGCGTTTTTTTTGGGGGATTAAGCGATGTCGGCGAAGAAAAGCGGTCAAGCCGCAAAGAAGAAGAGCAAGAAGAGATTCATCAAGTGGCTGCTGGCAGTGGTGTGTTTGATTGTGGTGGTGTTCCTGCTGGTACCTGTTTTTGCGTCGTCCGGTGCAGGCCGTAGATTGATACTTAGTAGGATAAACAAGTCTTTGGCTGGGGAAGCGGACTTCGCGGACCTTTCTGTTGGTTGGTGGAGAGGCGTGACGGTGGAGGGATTCCGGTTCAAGGACGAGAGCGAGCGGACGAGTGTGACAATCAAGGAGATATACACGAAGCCTCATTACGGGTCACTTTTGTTGGGCAATCTCTCATTCGGGGAAACGCGGGTCGAGGAGCCGCGGATAGACATAAGGCTTGCCGAGGGTCGGCGAGCGGGAGGTGAGGATTCCGTCGAGGTGGAGGTGGAGACTGTTGTGCTGACGGTGGCGAGGATGGACCTGAATGTAGTCAACGGCAACTTGAGGGTCACGGATGAGGCCGGCCAGAGTGCGGAGGTCAGCCGGGTCAATTCGGAGCTGAAGCTTCGACCTGCCGGTGAAACGACGGAGTTCAAGGTGGATATGCTTCTGCAGGGCGCGAAGGTCGAGAGCAAGGGCTGGGTGGAGCCGAAGAAACGGACGGGGTGGAGCCTTAAAGGGACGAGCGGAGGGTTGGCGGTGAAGGTGGAGGATTTGAGTCTGGGGTCTCTCGAGCCGCTTTTTGCGCTGGCAGGAATTGATGTTGAGGCCGAGGGGAGGCTCTCCGTGGATATGGTGGTGAAGGTGAGGGACGGTGGAGTTGAAGATTTTAGCGGGAGCATAAACGGCAGGGGTATAGAGATAGGGGGGGAATTGTTGCGAGGCGACAGGCTGCGAACGGGGACTCTTAGTATTCATGCCAAGGGCAAGCAGGAGGACGGGCGAGTAAGGGTCAGTGACCTGCTCGTTGACACGAGCTGGCTGGATGCTGAGGTTCGCGGCGTGGTTCCGGTGACGTTCGAGTCGCTGGCGGCGTTTCTGGAGCCCGGGTCGGGTTACAGCCTGGAGGGCAGCTTCGAGTGCAACGTGGCCGAGGCGATGTCCCAGATGCCGGTGCTGTTCGGCGTCAAGGAAGGGGTAAAGGTGACTTCGGGGAAACTGACGGGGAGGGTAGAGACCATAGAGAAAGAAGGCAAAAAGTTGTTGTCGGGCGATGCGGAGTTATCCGGGCTGGCAGGCGTGGTGAAGAGAAAGAGATCAGGCTTTCGGAGCCGGTGACAGCAGCGGTGGAGATTTTTTCGGATGCGAATGTTGTGACGTTCGACAGGTTGGATGTATCGGCGCCATTTGGGAAGGTGACGTGCAGAGGGACGAGTGAGCTGCTCAAATACGAAGAGCAAATGGACCTTGCGAAGCTGCAATCGGAGCTGGGTCAGTTTCTGCAGATGGGCGGATACGAGATGACCGGCGCTTATTCGGGCGAGGGGGAGATTTCGCTCGGCAAGGAGAGAATCAGGATAAATGGGACGTCGCTCATCAAGGATTTCAGCCTGCGGTCGGCAGAAGGTGCGAGTGCGACGGAGGCAAAGGCGGATATGAAATTTTCCGTTGGTGTGGAGCGTGAGGGAAGTGTGCTTGGTATCGAGCATATTGGCGTTTCGGGGAGCTTTGGGCAGATAAATGTTAAGGACGGGATTGTTCCGCTGGGCGAAAAGGCGTCGGCGGGTTTGAAGCTGGATATTTCAGCAAAGGGTATTGACCTTGCGAAGGTAGGTTCTTTTGGAGCGGTGTTGGGCTATGTTGACCCAAACGTGCGGCTGGGCGGAATTGTGGATTCTGAGGTTTCGGTGAGAATGGAAGACGGGGCCTACCGGTTGAGGACGGACTCAACGAGTATTAAGGGGCTGAAGATTGAGTATCCGCAGAAGAAGCCTTTTGAGCAGGAGCAGGTATCGGTTGTTTTTGATGCGA
>JAUWKC010000319.1 GCA_030607345.1 Planctomycetota bacterium
AGCGACAGTCTCCGTGTTTGCGAACCGCCTTATCTGCGCGAAGCGGTCGGCGGCTATGTTCTTACGAACCTGGTCTCGCCGTGGACTTGTTTTCCTGCGAAACAACCACATTTACACATCCTTATACTGAAGTACCGTTCTCGTCACCACAGGCATTATGGTTCGAACCGTCAAAGGCAACGCCTACTGCTGTCCGGGTCCTGAGCTTTTGGCAGCGGAGTCTTTTCCATAGGCCCTGACAATTCTCTGCACCAGTTTGTGCCTTACGATGTCTCTCTGCGTCAGTTCGCCGACACCTATACCTCTAATACGACTGAGTATTTCAATAGCTTCGACCATCCCGCTTTTTTGTCCTGCAGGCAGGTCGACCTGGGTTATGTCGCCGGTGATTATCATTTTGGAGCCGTGGCCCAGTCTTGTCAAGATCATTAACATCTGGCGTGTCGAGGTGTTTTGCGCCTCGTCGCAGATGATAGCGGCTTGGTTAAGTGTTCGGCCCCGCATAAAGGCAATCGGAATTATCTCGATAATGTCGAGGTCGATAAGCTTTCTCATCTGCGGAAAATCCATCATATCCTCGAGTGCGTCGAAAAGTGGGCGCAGGTATGGATTTACCTTTGCCTGAAGGTCGCCGGGCAGAAAACCGAGTCTTTCACCGGCCTCGACGGCGGGGCGGGCGAGCACTATTCTCCTGATTTGCTTTGTCTTTAGCATCGCGACCGCCACTGCAACGGCCAGGTAGGTTTTACCCGTACCGGCCGGCCCGATACAGAACGTCAGGTCGTTGCTCCGCATTGTCTCGATGTACTTTAGCTGTCCCCTGGTGGATGGTTCAATCACCTTTTTTCCTGCATAGACGCTGATTAGGCCGGTGGGTTTGTCACGCCTGGGTAAACGAGATTGGCTGATAAAAGAAGCCACGTCGCTTGCGTTGAGCGGCCGGCCTTTGATGAGACGTTTCTGCATTGTGTTGATGACCTCGGCGGCCCTTGCTGTGTCCCTGTCCTGGCCGGTTATCGTCAAGTTGCCGCCTCGGGCAGTGATGCGGACGCCGAAGGTTTCGCGCAAAAGCCGCAGATGGCTGTCGGCAGGGCCAAACAGCTCAACCTGTTTGTCGGTTGAATCGAGTTGTACGGTAACTTCCAAATCACTGCTCCGTCAATCAGGTCGGCAGATGTCTCGAAGCCCCGGCCACGCTGCACGGTCCGTCGCCAATGCGTTATGCCGCTGTAATCACGAAGAACAAATAAGCAAAAGGACCCGCCACTAAGGGCGAATCGATTACATCGAGTATGCCGCCGAAGCCCGGGACATTACCGGATGAATCTTTCTGCCGAGCATCTCTTTTTATCATAGACTCAGCCAAATCACCCAACTGGCCAATAAAAGCAAAACAGACCCCAAACAGGACAGCCAGCCGGCAGGACATTATATCAAAGATTGCTGCGAACGCCACGGCCACGGCGACGGCGGTCACGACCGCCGAGGCCATACCCTCCCAGGTCTTTCCGGGGCTGATGTTCGGGGAGAACTTGTGCCTGCCCAGGGACCTTCCGATGGCGTAAGCTCCTATATCGGCGCACTTTACGACGAAGACGGACATAAGCAGATGCCAGAGTCCGAACTCAACTCGCACCGCCAGGACAAATGCACCCAGAAGGCCCAGATAGAGGATGGAAAAAAGGTTTACCGCACAGTTGGCAAGCACTCCGGCGGTCCCTCGCCGCAGATATTGGTAGAAAAACAACACCAGCAACAAAAAAACAAGAAGCAAAGCCAGGGCGTCTGAGAATGAAAGTGCAAGGAATTGAGACCAGTACCAGCCCGTGGCGACAATAATCGAGGCGACGGTTGAAAAGCTGGTGAAGATGGTCAGGCCCTTTGCCGCGGCCAGTTTTGACAGCTCCAGTTGGGCAGGGATGAGCAACAAAGCGACGAGTATGCAGATGAGTGTTCCCTGGACTTGCTTGTCGTCGGCTGCTGATGCGGTCAATGAACCGTCCAGCCAGGCGTCCAGCACAGCCACCGCCGTGAAAAGCAAGGTCATCAAAGTGCCAAAAATCAGTCTGTATTTGAGCATAGTTTTAGTTACTCGGCGATGGTTTCCCGTCCCCACTATGAGTCGGCGGTTTATGAATCTGTTTGACAGTGCCGAAACGCCGGGTCCTTGAAGCATAAGCCTTTATAGCCTTTGTCAAATCTGCCTTTTTGAAATCGGGCCAGAGGGTTTTCGTGACGTAGAACTCGCTGTATGAGATTTGCCAGAGC
>JAUWKC010000170.1 GCA_030607345.1 Planctomycetota bacterium
GTAAAACCAAATCCTGTTTCTCGACCTTTCCCCAAGGCTGTGCTCCAATTTCGACCATCTCTTTTGGGTCAGCCCAGGCCGTATCATCAAAATCAGCATCCCGCCAACCTTGCTGCTCGGTATTAGATACTTTCCAAAAATGGTCAATCAAAATAGCGACAGCATCGCCACTTTCAAACTCTATGAGCAGCTTACCCGCGAGTCCTGCGGGATTGGGCTTATCACCTTGATTTTCGGCCACTATAGAAAAGCAATTTATACCCGCGATTAGCTTCTCGGTTATGTCAAACGTGTAAGGCGGCGTCCATCCTGAAAACTTTTGCACCTCCTGGCCGTTCACAAAAAGTGTCCCTTCATTATCCATCACAAGCTTGAAACGCGCCAGTTTAATTTTCTGATCGGCGCCGATTGCGATTTTCCTCCGGAAGTACCGCGTGCCAATCGGGGCGCTCTTATGCGGCTCACCCTCTGGAAACCATACCCACCTGCATCCTTCGAAGTTAAGCAGGTCGGGTTCGGTTTTTTCTCTGTATGACAGTGGTACCGGGGCATCATAACCTATCCATTGAGCCTGCCGGTCTTTGGTCTCAAGCAAACCCATTGTCCAGAACGCCGTCTCGCTCCAGGCCGATGCCTTACCTTCCTTGTCCCACACCCTGACCTTCCAATAGCAGCCCATACGCGACATCAGCTCTTTACCTTTGTACACAACGTGAATGCTTTTGTCTGACTCGACCTTGCCGCTGTTCCAAAGGTCGCCCTTATTGCGTTTCAGTTTTTCTTCACTGCCGGCTACAAGAACCTGATAAGCACTTTGCATCTGGCCCCGCCGGCTCGATTCCAGAATCCAACTAAGCCGCGGCTTGACCACATCAATCCCCAGAGGATCAACACGGTACTCACAGCGCAACTTTTTCACTGCAACATCGCTGCTCGTTGAAACAGCGCAACCGCTGAAAGCCAACATTATTGTCGCCGATAGAATTGTAACCAACCGTTTCATGCTTATTTACCTCCATATTCTAAAATCCAACCGAAAGTGACCAAATTTCAACGTAATACGCCAAACATGATATATAATACAAAAAAACTATTCCCATTCAATAGTTGCCGGCGGTTTGCTCGATATATCATACACCACCCTGTTGACTCCTCGAACCTCATTGATTATTCTGTTCGATATCATCCCAAGCACCTCGTAGGGAATTTGCGAAAAATCAGCGGTCATAAAATCAGGCGTCTCAACCGCCCGAACTGCAATAACATTTTCGTAGCTCCGCTCATCGCCCATCACACCGACTGTCCCGACAGGCACAAGCACCGCCAGCGCCTGCGATATCTTTCTGTACAGTCCCGCTGATTTTATTTCATCTATTACAATCTCATCAGCCGCCTGAAGGATTTCAAGTCTGTCGGGCGTAATTTCACCGATTATTCTCACCGCCAGCCCGGGCCCCGGGAAAGGATGCCGCCACACGATGTCCTCCGGCAGCCCCAGATATTCACCGACAACTCGGACCTCATCCTTGAACAAATCCCGCAGCGGCTCAATCAGCTCAAAACCCAGCTCAGCGGGCAGCCCACCGACATTGTGGTGCAGTTTTATATTGGCCGCGGGATTACCGTCTTTGGCGCCTGACTCGATAACATCGGGATAAAGAGTACCCTGGGCAAGAAACTTCGCATCGGCGATTTTCGATGCCTCCGACTTAAAAGCCTCAATAAATTCAAAGCCGATTATCCTGCGCTTTTGCTGTGGGTCCCTCACTCCGTCAAGAGCAGTCAAAAAACGCTCAGACCAATCTACAACCCGCAAATCTATATGAAAATGGTCCCGGAAAGTCGACACGACATTTTCGGCTTCGTTCCTCCGCAAAAGACCGTTGTCGACGAAGATACATACAAGCTGCTCACCTATCGCCTTATGAACCAGCGAAGCCACAACCGACGAATCGACCCCGCCGCTCAAACCGCATATCACCGTGGCGCCGCCGACCTGTTTGCGTACTGACTCCACCGTCTCGCTGACAAAGTCGCTCATCTTCCAGTCGCCGTGGCAGCCGCAAATATCATAAAGGAAATTCCTGAAAACAACCGAGCCCTTCGGTGTATGCGCAACTTCGGGATGGAACTGAACGCCGAAGAATTTCTTTTCTTTCTGTTTTACTGCAGCAAACGGACACGTCGCCGTAGTCGCCAGCGTGACAAAATCATCGCTCAATTTGTCGACCTGGTCCCCGTGACTGGCCCAGACCGTGGTCGAATCCGGCATATTCGCAAACAAATCGCTCTTATCTACTATTGCCAGTTTTGTCCTGCCATACTCGCGCTTCTCGGCGGCGACAATCTCCGCCCCCAAAATCTGGCAGCCTAATTGCATACCATAACAGATACCCAAAATCGGAACACCCAGCTCGAAGATTTTTTCATCACACCTCGGCGCCCCTTCGTCTCTGACGCTTGCAGGCCCACCGGAAAGTATCACCCCACTAACCGACAGCTTCGATAATTCCTCTGCTGTTATATCCACCCGGCAAATCCGCGAGTACACATTGTGCTCGCGGACACGCCTTGCTATCAACTGGCCGTACTGGCTGCCAAAATCCAGGATTGCTATCATCTCACGCGACATAAATCGTACCTTGTATCTCGATTCCCGATTACCTTCTTTTTTACGAGCATCCAGTATCGAGTATCGAGCATCAAGTTTTAGTCCTCAAAGGGTACAGCAGCCGAATAGTTCGGTGCCTCTTTAGTTATCTGGATGTCGTGCGGATGCGATTCGGCCACTGACGCTGAGCTTATACGGACGAAATGAGCGTTCTTCCTCAGCTCTTCGATATTTCGTGCTCCACAATAGCCCATCCCTGCCCGAAGCCCACCAACCAGTTGATAGACAAAGGCATCAAGTGTCCCGCGGTACGGCACTCGCCCTTCTACGCCTTCGGGCACGAGTTTTTCCTGCTCCGTGGAGCTTTTCTGCCCGTACCTTTCCGCCGAACCTTTAACCATCGCTCCCAAAGAGCCCATACCTCTGTATTCTTTGAACTGTCTGCCCTTGTAGATAACCAGTTGGCCCGGACTTTCCTTCAGGCCCGCAAACAACGACCCTACCATCACACTCGAAGCCCCGGCCGCAATTGCCTTGCTTATATCGCCCGACTGCCTTACTCCCCCGTCGGCAATAACGGGAATGTTCTGCGGTTCGGCCACCTCGGCGCAGTTCATTATCGCCGATACCTGCGGTACTCCAACACCGGAAATTACCCTCGTGGTACAAATTGCACCGGGCCCGATGCCGACCTTTACAGCATTTGCACCGGCTGCTATCAAATCCTTCGCCGCCTCAGCGGTCGCAATATTGCCCGCAATCACGTCGATATCATACTCTACCTTGATTTTCTTTACGGTATCGATAACATTCTGCGAATGGCCGTGAGCGGTATCAAGTACGATGATATCAACATCCGCTGCTATCAGGGCCTCGATTCTCTCATAGTCATGAACGCTCACCGCCGCTCCGACCCGCAGCCTGCCCCGCTTGTCTCTGGCCGCTATCGGATATTGCTGGACCCGGTCGATGTCCCTCATAGTAATCAAACCCTCCAGCGCACCATCCGAATTGACCAAAAGCAGCTTCTCAACCTTGTGTTCCTGTAAAATCTCCTTGGCCTGTTCAAGGGTCGTACTGGCCGGGCCTGTAACAAGATTCTTTTTCACCATTTCGGAACTAATCCTGACATCGTAGTCTTTAAGAAACTTCAAGTCCCTCTTGGTCAAAATGCCAACGAGCTTCTTGCCGTCGACGATGGGAATCCCCGAGACATTCTGTTCGTTCATCAGCTCCTGGGCCCTTCTGACCGGCTCGCCCGGCGATAATGTTACAGGATCCAGAATAACTCCGTGCTCACTCCGCTTGACCTTGGCCACCTCTCTTTGCTGCGCCTCGACCGACAGGTTCTTGTGAATTACCCCCACCCCGCCTTCCTGGGCCAGCGCTATCGCCAGCGCCGCTTCGGTAACCGTGTCCATGGCCGCTGAGACAATCGGGATATTTATCGTGATATTGTTGGTCAACTGTGTGCTGGTTTCGGCCTGGCTCGGCACAACATCGCTTTTGGCAGGCAGTAGCAGCACATCGTCGAAGGTTATACCCTCAGCGACAATCTTGTTTTTGTCCATTTTCTGCTCCAACAATTATTCGCAGTTTCACTTCGTATTGAACCGGTTAATATAATATCGCTGTAAACCGCCGTCAAACCTATTTTCGAAGACGACCCGAAACCAGCGGTTTCAGCCCACACAGGCCGGTTTTTCCGTGCCTTTAACGCGCCTAAGCGAATATAATAAAAAAAATCACAAAAGCAGGGATTTCAGCGCCCATTTTCACAGTATTTGTAAGTCTACAATAGTGAAAACTGGGCTCATTGACGTTGACTGACTGTTAGGCTCGAAATCGCCTGGATGACTACGCGGCGGGGCTGGTGCGTAAGAGCACGAATTTAGATTGTAGCATCCACGCGACGACAGCGAATCATTAACCTGTGCCGCGAGCACGTATAGCAGACTGAGCCGCCGACAGCAGTTCAACA
>JAUWKC010000031.1 GCA_030607345.1 Planctomycetota bacterium
CCTTTTGAAACTTGCCGCTGTCAAGTATGGAGGCGAACGTGTCGGCTACCGACGCCAGCGCATTATGCGGAAACAACTGTCTGATTTTAGCAAACTTCATTTTTCATAGCTCAGACTAATCGGGTTTGCTAAATCATATTGTCGGCTGATTATCAAGGCTGATTGACCAGCACGGAGTCGAATCTGTCGCGCGGTCCGCTTCCGAACACAGGGACAGTCTCGGTCCCAACCATATATATATTGTCCCCGTTGAGACCGGCGGTGGGGGTCTTGCCAAAGCCCACGTGGCCGTCTACGAAGGCTACATTCTGGCCTTCGCCCTGATGGGAAGGTGAGTTGCCCGGCCCGGCGGGACTGCGGTCGGCAAGCACAGCCATCCCGGGGGCACTTGCATCGCTCAGGCAAAAGCTTGTTGGCGTTCCGCGAAGGTCGTACGTGTAGGGAATATGGTAAGCGTAGCTGACGTGGTCTTTTGTGGGCTCCGGGCCGAAATCCCAAACATCGTAATAATCGAACCGCCCGCCGCTTTCCCGTGCGATATTAAACACGGAGCCACCGGCGTCGCTCGGGCAGACAAACTGCTTGGGTGACATGTAATCGCCTTTTATTAGCAGGTAAAGGCTGGCTGATATGCCGGCTGAGCCTGGAGGGTCTCCGAAGGCGCCCTGCGGCGTGGCGGCGCTCCAGTCGCGGGTATTGCCCCAGACGCCGTTTGAATGGCCGGCACGCGGGAAACGCCCGACGTCGTCATCGCCGCTGTAAACCTGCATAGCCCTGACGATTCCAGACAGGTTCGTACCGCAGACTACTCGTTGGCTCAATTCTCTTACTCTGGCCAGTGCCGGCAGCAGAATCGCAGCCATTGGAAACAGGGGCGCTATGACCACCGGAATAACTATTCCCAGTATGGCAAAGGCCCTGCCGGTCAACCTGCCGCCGCTCTTTTCGACCTTGACAAGACCGACAATGCCGAGAACTATCGCCGGTACTGCCGTGAGACACAGAGTGAAAATGCTCAAAATGCCAAGGACAAACGACGCGATGGCCAGTCCGCTTGTCCTTACTTCGGCAGTGGTGGCCGCGTCCTGCTGCAGAGGTATTGCCGGCGGCGAAGCCTGTTGGCTGTCCGTGGGGCGTGAGATAATGAATTTTGCACCACACCGCTTACATTGGCCTTCGCGGCCTATATGAACTTCATCGACCACAAGCAAGGCCCCGCAGTTTGGACAATTTACTCTCAGGTTCGTCATTGAACTGCCTCCAATAGCCTGTTTCCTGTACAGGCAGCAACAAAATCTACTGGCAAAAACCACCTTTGGCCGATGAGATTATAGGCTTTTGCTCGCCGACAGGCAAGAAAAAGTGGACAAATTGTTGCCGGCTATAGCTGTATAAGGTATGATTGCCGCGTGTGGAAAACGTGTATGGCGGGCAAAACGTTAGTTGAAGCAGTTCTTTATGTTAGAAGGGAGGACCGAATGCTGACGGCAAAAAACATTATGACAAAGAATGTGGTTAGCGTCCAAAAGGACGCGCCGGTCTGCGAGGCTATTGAGCTTATGTTGAAGAGCCGAGTTGCTGGTATGCCGGTGGTGCGGGAGAGATATGACCCTGATGGGGATTATCACGGAAAAAGATGTGCTGCGGCTTTATGACTCGCTGGAAGAGGCCGAGGGCAAGAGGGTTAAAGATTTTATGACGACGCCGGCGGTTCACTTTGGGGCGGATGAGACTCTGAGAGATATTTGTTACTGTCTTATCAACAATGACTTTCGGAGGGTACCGGTGACTTCGGGCGGAAAAGTCGTTGGAGTTGTGAGCAGACCGGATGTGGTCGCGGCTATTCTCGAGCTGGCTCACGGTCGGGCCGCGCATGCGAGCAAATAGGCGGTACGGCAAAGGTCTTTGGCGGCCTCTGCTTAAAAGGTGGATACCCAATGTCGCTGGTGTCATAGTTACAGAATATAAAAGGGCAGGGATTAAGGTCAGTAAGGATTAATCGGGGGCATAGAAATGAGCGAACAAGAGATTCAGCAGAATCCTAAATGCAAGGGCGAGGACCACAAACGGCATCTGTGCTACTTCGTTGCGCAGGGCTTTCATCTGAGTGACCCGCAGGAGTACGAGGCCATGGTGAGGGACCCGAAGTTCAAGTGCGAACACTGCGGGCGGGTAGCCAACAGCGACAAGAATCTTTGTGAGCCTGTTGCGTTTTGAGCCGGTCCGGCGGTGGTTTGCAGCGTTGAGTCAATGGCGCAGGCGATAGTTGGAACCGAGCGCTTAGTGGCAGTGTGCTTGGCTCGAAAGGGCGAAATGATGGTGGGAAGAGGCAATAGCGAGCGGAAGGGGAAAGCTGAGATTGGCGTGGTGAGCATCGTCATTGCAGGGGTGATGCTGCTGGTGGTTCCTCAAAAGAAGCAGAAGCAGAAGCAGAAACAGAAAGTAAGGACTAATGTCAATAATCGTTAAAGGGCAAAATACCCCCGTCGCGGCACCGAGTCCGCCAACTCATTTCGCCCGGCGGGGGCTTTTTATCAAGTGAAAGGCAGGTGATAAAATGAGAATTTTTAGACAGACGTACAAAGGCAAGGCTGGCGGTGAGGGAGATGATGCTGACTTGACTGGCGCGGATTTCTGAAGCGGTCTGGGCGATGGTGCAGCCGGTGCAACCGGCCGACAGGCGGTGCGAGGCGGAGTTTGACGTTGCCGGGGGGGCGACGATAACATATCATTAAGCCGTTCGGAAGTTTGACGGTATTTTTATTTTGAGTGTTATGAGCAGTCAGGTTGTAGAGCGATGCGGGATTTCAGTAGAGCTAAACGGATAGTTGTAAAAATCGGGACCAACACCCTGGCCAGAGACGGCGTGGTGGACACCGCCTACTTGCATCGGATTGCGGGACAGATTGCGGCGCTGGTGGAGACAGGCAGGCAGGCGGCGATAATCACTTCGGGCGCGATTGGTATGGGCGCGGGGCAGTTACAACTGGCGGGGAAAGTCACGGATACGAAGATGCGTCAGGCGTGTGCGGCAATCGGCCAGCCCGTTTTGATGGCGGAGTACCGCAAGGCATTCGCGCGACACGGCATTACAGTGGCGCAGGTGCTTTTGACCTCGGACGTACTGGACAATAGGAGGACGTATCTTAATCTTCGCAACTCGATTGAGACGCTGCTGAAGCTTTCGGTGGTGCCGATATTGAATGAGAACGACAGCGTGAGCACCGAAGAGATAGGCTCGACGTTCGGCGACAACGATAAGCTCAGCGCGCTGGTTGCCAGCAAGATTGATGCGGACCTCTTGATTATGCTCAGTGACATCGACGGGCTTTACGACAGGGACCCTCGAAGACACGCCGGCGCGAGTCCCATATCAGCGGTGTACGAGATAACGCAGGAGATTATTCGCAGTGCCGGCGGGGCGGGCAGCAGGCACGGCAGGGGGGGAATGAAGAGCAAGATTGAAGCGGCGAAGGTAGCGGCCAACGCCGGCTGTCGCATGGTACTGGCGGACGGCAGGGCGAGGAACGTCATCGGCAGGATAATGGCGGGGCACGACATTGGCACGGTCTTTATGCCCAAAACGAAGCTGAGCACCCGGGCGCGATGGATCCTAAACAGCACGGCGGGGGGGACTATTTATATTGACGACGGTGCGATGCGTGCGGTGCGCAGCCGAAAGAGTCTTCTGCCGAGCGGTATAAAGTCGGTCAAAGGCTCGTTCGAGGCAGGCTCGGTAGTGATGCTCAATGATAACGCCAAGGCGGTGACGAATTTCAGCAGCGGCGAATTGAAGGACCTGGCGGGCAGGCACAGCAGCGAGATACGCAGGCTGCTGGGTTCGGGACGCCGGGACGTGGTGGCGATACCGGAAGACATCGTGATGATTGATTACTGAGCGGCCAGTCGTCAATGGCGGGCTTGGGGGCGTACCGGGCTGCCGGTTTCGTTGGCGGTAAGGGTGAATTTGTTTGACGGGAGGGGGAATTTTATGCTATAATAACAGGCGGTTTGGAAAACAAACCTTCGTAGGATTAGCGATGCCCAGGGACGGAAGTCGGTCTGTCTGCTGGGTTTTTTTGTTGATTCGTTATGAAGGAGGCCGGGTGATGATTAAGAGAAGTGTTTTGGTTGCCTTATTAGTGTTTTCGGCATTTTACGGACTCGGATGCGGCAAGGTTGGTCTGAAGGACCCGGTATGTCTGCCCGGTTTAAGTGAGACGTTCGGCGCGCCGACAGAAGCTGCTTCGAAGCCTAAATTCACCAACGGTGACATCGTCCGCTACAAGATGCTGGGGGCCAGGCAGGGTATAATGATGCAATCCGACTATAAGTACATTCCACGGCTTGGCACCTGGTACTGCATTGTGGATTTTTATCCGTCGTCGGCCCTGGTCCATTTTGATTTTTCTAAATTTGACAATTACGAGCGCAGATACGTGTATGAATTCGAGTTGGAGCTTGCGAAAGGCTACAGCAGGAAGATGGAAATTCCGGCAAGGTGGAAATGGACGGCGGGGCCGGTTTGTGTCGACTGATTATTGGTTGATGATTCGTATGGGGGGCAGAGCCGGCAGCACACTCAGTCTGTACTATTTGCGTGACGTTTGAAATAGACCACCAGCCCGTCAGGGTACGTTTGCTTTTCCCAGGCCTCGGGTTTAGCCTGAACAGTTGCTCGCAGCAGTGGCGTTTCAATGCTTTTTAGTTCTTGTCCGACCAGCACGGCGGAGGGGTTCGTGGTTTTTATTAGCTTCTCAAGCGATTCCGGCCCGACGGTGTGCGTGACGGCGCGGTCGGCCGGCGAGAGGCGGTCGGCGACTCTGTAAGCGAATGGTCCTGCGGAAAACTCGGTGTAGATATCGCAGCCTCCCTCGAGGGCAAAGAGCGGCGCCAGGGTCAGGATTGGCCCCGGGCTTTCTGTCCTTTCGGCGATATCCAGAGAGGTGTTATGCAGTTCGAGCGGCACCCAGGAATTAGGGTCAAACAGCTTCGGGATTCTCTTTAATACGACAGGGTGAAAAACAACTGCCAGCAGGGCGGAGGCGGCTATGAATATAGCGACGCCATTAAAGCAGGTTCTGTTGCGGAGTCTGCTGAGCCACGCGATGGGCAGGGCGAAGCTGATGAGCACAAAAGGCACCGGCGCCGCAAAGTACTGAATCCAGGCTGTTGGCGGTATAAAAGCGATGCCAAAAAAGGCCAAGGCCGGCAGTAGGGCGAGCACTGCCTGGGCGGCCTTTGGGGTCTTCAGGCTGCGCCGGTTCAGTAACAGCGCGATGCAAAGACAGAATGCTATCAGTACCAGTAAGAGGCACGCAGGGGTGGTAACGAACGCCAGTGCAAGTTTGCTTTTTTCAAAAACCAGGCCGGTTTGTTCGAGAAATTGTGCGTTCAGTTTTGGTATTTGAAAGAGGTTCAGGCCGACAGCTCGCGGCGCCGAGATGATGAGCCAGGCGGGCCAGACGGCCACGGCTCCGGCGGCGATTAGAAACGAGGCGGCGCTTTTGAGCCTTTGCGGCAGCGGCCGGCCGGGCCGGACCAGCAGAAAAACCAGGAACATCAGTTCTATAAGGCCGGTGGTTATCCGCATACAGGTTGCCAAGGTAAGCAGAGCACCGGCCAGAGCAATCCGTAGGCAGCTTGCTCTGCCTTCCGGGCCGGTGGATGTAAACAGCACCAAGGAAATGACAACGCACAGGACGACCGGGTCGTGATTCCAAGCGAAACCATTGGCATAATCGACGAAGGGATTGAACAGATAGAGGACGAGGCAGGCGGCCCCGAGCAGGGAACCGATGACCATTCGAGGGCCGAAGATGCGGCGGTATATGACAACGATGCAGGCGGCGATAAGGATGTCACAAACGGTCGACAGAAGTCTGACGGTAAGCAGATAATGCGTTGTGTCGAGGGCCTTGAACAGGCCTGCACAGTGCAGAGGATGATATGGCATCTGGGCCACGTAGGAGAAGTCGCGGTATATCGTTTTTCCTTCGGCGAGCAGGACGCCGGCTGTGCAGTACATCTGTTCATCGTGGCCGAGAGGTTTGGTCATGCTGTTTGCCAGTGTTGCCAGGGCGGCGACTGCAATCAGAACGACGAGGAAAGCCGTGACGACTTTGACCGGCGTACGATTCGACGATTCCACAATGTCCGTATGCGAGTGAATTACCATTCTGTCAGTTCGCCGAGAAGTTCCTCGACCAGGTCTTTCATTGTGACAATGCCTATCGGTCTTGGTTTTGCCGCGGCCGTTCTTGTGACCAGGGCCATTTTTTGGTTTTCGTTCTGCATAACGTCTATGGCCTGTGAGACGGTGGCGCCGGCGGGCAGGTTACGGATGGGCTTTATGAAATCCGCCAGGTCCGTGAATTCCACAGGCGCGGTCAGCGTTTCGTAAACGTTTATGAAGCCGACGATATTCGCGGCGGAGCCTTGGTAAACGAGCAGCCTGGTGAAGGCGTGCTGTTTTAGTTTTTTCAGGAGTAAGGCTTTGTCGCAATTTGTCGGGACCATCTGGACTTTGCTAATCGGTGTCATTACGGCCCTGAGCTGCATCTCCGGGATTCGGATGAGACGGTTCATCATATCGACCTGAACGGGGCTTAGGAAGCCTTCTTCTTTGGTTTCTCTGACGATTGATTTGATGTGGTGCTCCCGGACGTCGGATGTTACGGTTTTGGCGAATGTGGGTGTGCCGACCAAGGTGGCAAAGATGCGTGAGAAACCTTTGAGAGCGGGCACCACCAGCGACAAGGTGAGCAGCTTGTGAAAGACATACAACAGAGGTGCGCAAAAAGGCATAAGATAATCGGCCCGGTAGAAGAAGATGTTTTTTGGTATCAACTCTGCGAAGATAAAGAGCGTCGGTGCGACTATGCCGGTGGCAAAGAGCTCGGCGGAGTGTTCGGAGTGTACCGCGGTCAGCAGCATCATTGTGACGATGCTTGTGGCAAGGTAGTGGGCGAGATTTGTTCCGACGAGCATTGAGAGCAAGAAGCCGGGGCTGTCGTGCATGGAGCTTGCCAGCAGCCGATAGCGCATCTTCTTCTTTTCGACGCCGAGCCTCAGTCGAAGTCGACTGAGCCTGTACATTCCGGTTTCGGAACCGGCAAAGAACCCGGCAAGGATGACGAAGCATATAACGGCCAGGATTTGCAGGATGTTATTAACCATTATCGTCGATAGGCTCAAGGTTTAATAGTAATGTTTCTATTCTGCGTTTTCGCACGCGTTCGACGGTGAACCTGAGGTTTTTCCAATGTGCAACGTCGCCGTTTTTCGGTATCCTGCCGAGAATGGCGGTGACGAGCCCTCCTATGGTTGAGAACCTGGTTTCGGCTATGTCGACTCCGAAGACGTCTGCCCAGTCGTGCAGGGCGAGGCTTGCGGCCAGTCTGTACTCGAATGGTCCTGTCTGACGGATTGGTTCGATACCGTTTGTAACCTCGATTGGTCCGAGCAGCTCCTCGGCGATGTCCTCGAGTCGGACGTCACCTGCGATGCCGCCGTATTCATCAACGACTATTGTCGTGTCGGTGTGGGTGTTGCGGAAGAATTCGAGCAGAGAAACGACAGACTTTTGCTCTGGTACAAAGTCGACTCTGCGGACGAGTTTGTCGAGGGATTTATGTGGCTGGAGCAAGAGGTCTCTCAGGTGGACAAGTCCGACGATGTCGTCCTTGTTCTTGACGTATACGGGCAGCTTCGTGAGGTGATTTTGCTGCATAAGCCGGCGAGCTTTGCCGGGAGCGTCGGTGACGGAGCAGGCAACCATATCGACGCGCGGGCGGAGGCAGTCGCGGACCTTGAGAAATCCCAGCTCGATGATTTCACCGAGGAGTTTGTTCTGGTCGGCGGTGATGAGACCGCGTTTTTGTATCTTGTCGACGAGCAGCCTGAGCTCGGCGGCAGTCAGAGGTTTCGGGTGTTTGACCGGTCCGAGAAGCAGCCGCAGCGTGGGTTCGACTATGAAGATTCGGGATAAGGATATAACAGGTGTAAGAACTCGTGAAATCATATAAATGGGCAGGGCGGCGAAGATGCTGACGGAGCGTGAGTTAGTGTAGGCGAGGGATTTCGGCAGTATTTCGCCGAAGAGTATGAGCACTATGAACGAAGCGACTGCGGTGATTGTTCCGGCGGTGACGCCACATCGCTGGGCGACTCTTGCCGTCAGTACGCTGGCCGTGGCGAAATAGAGCACGTTAACCACCATGTTGCCGAACGACAGGCAGCTTAAGAGCCGGCTTGGTTTGTTAATAAGCCGAGCGGCAAGATGCTGCAGGCTGTGGTCGGATTCTTCGAATTGTTTTCTCCGGCGGTGTGATATGTTGAAAAAAGCGGTTTCTGCTGCCGAGAAGAAAGCAGAAGCTGCCAGCAGCACCAGCATCAGGACCGGCCCGGAAAACTGGTAAAGCAGCTCCGATATCGCGGCGATATGGGCAACGTACTGGGTCAGATTGGCCGGCATCAGCTATTACCCGACTGTGGTCCGGGCAGGGTTATTCTGAAAGCGGTTTTCTTTTGCGGCTCGGATTCAACTGCTATTGAGCCTTTATGGACATCAATTATCCTTTTGCAAAATGCAAGTCCGAGTCCGCAGGCCCGGCGTCCGGACGGAGATTTGTCATTTGCTTTGGTGCTGAAAAAGGCCTCGAAGATTCTGTCGAGATTTTCCGGCTGGATTCCGCATCCGGTGTCAGTGACATCTATGGTGGTCGTCTCTGGGCAGCGACGCGCCCTTATGGTCAGGGTTCCTCCCGTTGGCAGCATGGCCTCGCGGGCGTTGAAAATCAGGTTCATCAATACCTGCTGGAGCTGGACGGGTACAACACGGATTGTGAGCTGCTCGGGAATGTCGACAATTACGGTTATGCCGTCCTTTGAGAAGTCGCGGCACAGGCAGGCAAAAATTTGCTGCACAAGGCTACCGAGGTTGGCGTCGGTTTTTTCTTCGGTTTGGCCCGTAGCCAGGGCCAGCAGGCTCTCGGTAACCTTCGCGGCTCGCTGCGAGTTTCCGACGGTTTTGCTGAGCGCCTTTTCGACCAGGGCCGTATCGTCCGGATTCTTCTGCGCCAGGGCGGCATAGCCGGCAAGCGGCGTCAGCAGGTTGTTGATTTCGTGAGCTATCATACATGCGGCCATTCCGATGTTGGCCAGGGCTTCGAGCTTTTCTGTCTGCAACTGAAGGGCGGTATTCTGCGTCTGCTGGTCCTCAAGCAATCGGTGCATAGAGAGGCGTTTTTCGATAATGCTTGTCAAGGCACGGCTCCTGTTATACAATCTGGTTTTGCTACGGTAATTATTATACAGCCGATTGTCGGTTTTCAAGTAGTTATATCGACCTGTTGCGAAGTTTTTCTTGAGTTGTAATAAGGCGTCTCAACGGGAGAAACTGAACTATTCAAGTATTGCTGATTCTGCGATGGATGAGCAAAAGATTCTGGAAGAGCTGACGGCATTGCTGGAAGCGAGCAATGTCACTATACGGCGAGAGCCGCTGGGCGGGAGCGGCGGGGGGCTCTGCATGGTAAAAGGTGAGCGGATTTATTTTCTGGATACCGAGGCTGCGTCGGCGGACTCGGCCGCTGCCTGCGCCGAGGCCGTATCGGAAATAGTGGACATTGACAGTATATATCTCAAACCACAGGTACGGCAGTTCATAGAAAGCCGCA
>JAUWKC010000059.1 GCA_030607345.1 Planctomycetota bacterium
GACCAGGCCCAAACCGCCGACTGGCCAAAGCTCGACCTCCGGCAGGCTATCAACGACATAGTTACATTTTCAGCCGCCGGAATCAGAGCTTTCGAGGAGCAAAACCCACAATGAAAATCGCAGTCCTCTACACAAAGCGCCCAGGGTATCAAGGCTTTTGCATGGCAAATCGAAGATGTAACCTGAACTACAAGTCCACACCGTGCTTAAATAAGAAGACTAAGAAACCGGCAGGTTAATTCTATGAAGCTGACAATATACAAATCTCTTGTGCTAATACTCGCCGGCCTTGTGGTAACAGGCTGTATGGTCGGTCCGAAATACCAGAGGCCCGACACCGTCGCCGACACAAACGACGGGTTCTACCACGCAGCACATCACAACCAGGATGTCAACAGCCTCGCGGGAATCGACAATTGGTGGCAGCACTTCGGCGACCCCACAACCGCCGAGCTCGTACGCCGGACACTCGAAAACAACCACGACCTCAAAGCCGCTGCCGCCAGGGTCCTCCAGGCAAAGGCCATCTTCGCCGAAAACGCCGGCAGGCGCCTGCCGGACGTATCATACGCCCTCACACGCGACAGAAGTAAACGCTCTCTCAACCTTGGCAGCTTCGCAGGAGGCGGAAGATTCAGTGTTATGAGCACCACCTGGGAACAGGCCTTCTCCGTCAGCTATGCCCTCGACCTCTTCGGGAAACTCAAACGAAGTCAACGCGCCGCCTGGGCAGACCTCCTCGCCGCTCACGAGAATCAGCAGGCGCTTATTAACTCACTCATCGCCTCCGTCATAAAGGCGAGAATCGACATCGCCACATTACAGCGACGCCTCCAAATAGCACGCCAAAACATCGAAAGTCGCCAAAAAACGCTCCAAATCGTCGAACGCCGATACAACCAGGGACTCGTCGGACCGGTCGATGTCAGACTCTCGCGAGAAAACCTCGCCGCTTCAAAAACGCTCGAGCCTGTCATCGAACTTTCCCTCATTACCGCTCAACACGCACTTGAGGTACTGCTGGCTCGCCGGCCCGGCTCTTCCGACACACTGCCGCAAACACTGCCCGATTTGCCGGATTTGCAGCCCATACCCATCGGCCTGCCCGCCGCACTGCTCGACCGAAGACCGGACGTAAAGGCCGCCGAATACAACCTTATGGCACAAAACGAACGCGTCGGTGTCAGCATCGCGCAGCTCTTTCCAAACCTGACGCTCACCGCACGATGGGGCCAAAGCGCAGACGCCTGGTCGGACCTCTGGACAGGGCAAACCGAAATCTACTCTGCTATCGGCAACCTCACACAACCCATCTTCAAAGGCGGACAACTACGTGCACAGGTCGACGCCGCAAAAGCACGTTATCAACAGGCCGTGCATACCTACGCCGGCGCCATTCTGGCCGCCCTAAAGGAAGTTGAAGACGCACTGGCTGGCGACCAAATGCTGCAGGAACAACTAAGCTATGCTAAAATCCGTCTCCACGAGGCCGCCGCTGCGGAAAACCTCTCCCGCCAACGCTACCAGCGAGGCGTCGAGAAAATACTAACGGTGCTCGAATCTGAACGCCGAAGCAGAATCGCCGAAAACGAACTCATCGACCTAAAGGGTCGCCTATGGACCACCAGAGTGAACCTTTTCCTTGCTCTGGGCGGCTATTGGAACCCCGAAACAAAAATAGAAAAAAACAAGGGGGTCTCACATGACTGAAAACTCCAATACACGACGAAAAGCAGACAACGCAAACGCAGGCGCACTCAAAAAAGCGTCGCGACTTCTACACCTCCTGCTCTTTATCGGCGTGCTTGCTGTCGGAGCATTCGGGACTTACCTGCTTATCGCCTCGAAAAAGCCTCCGGAAAGAGTTAAACACGAACCCCTTCCACCACTGGTCAAAACAGAAAACCTGAGAACACGCGACATTCAGATGACTATCCGCGGATTCGGTACCGTCACTCCGAGCGTTCAGATAGAAATAGTGCCACAGGTCGCCGGCAAGGTTGTCCGCGTCAATCCGCAGTTCAAGGCGGGCGGATTCACAAAAGCCGCCGAAGTCCTCGTCCGGATTGACCCACGCGACTACGAGCTCGCCGTCCAACAGGCCCAGGCCGGCGTTGCAGAAGCACAGGTCAAGCTCGACCTCGAAAACGCAGAAGCACAGGTCGCACGCCACGAATGGCAGCAGTTGAATCCAAACACGCAGCCATCCTCACCACTGGTCCTGCGACAGCCACAAATGCAACAGGCAAAGGCACAATTGCAGTCGGCACAAGCAAGACTCGCCGCTGCAAAACTAAACCTCGAAAGAACAAGAATCGCACTTCCGGTAGATGCCGTCATAATGAGTGAAAAAGTCGACCTCGGGCAGTTCGTAAGCGTCGGCCAATCCATCGGTGCCGCTTACGGCATAGAAATGGTTGAAATCGAAGTGCCGCTCGAGGACCGGGAGCTGGCATGGTTCGATGTCCCCGGAAATCCCGTCTCCATCAACGGCTCGAGACCCACCGACAAAGAGACCGTCGCCATTGTAAAGGCAGACTTCGCCGGCGCCGAACACACCTGGACAGGATACGTCCGGCGAAGCACCGGCCAGGTCGATAAAACCTCAAGACTCGTCAACATCGTGGTCGAAGTAGCAAAGCCATTCAGAAACTCCAGCTCAAAACCGCCGCTCATTCCCGGCACCTTTGTCGAAGTCCTCATAAAAGGAAAAACCCTGAAAAACGCCGTCGCCGTTCCACGCCACGCCGTGCATAACGCCAACCAGGTCTGGGTCGTCGAAAACGAACGCCTTTACATCCGACCACTCGAAATCGCCCGCACCGATTCTGACTATGCCTACGCCGTTTCCGGACTCGACGACACCTTAGACATCGTCGTCAGCGCGCTGGATACCGTCACAAACGGAATGAAGGTCCGAATACAGGCCCGGAACGAAACGCAGTCAAAGCAACTAATAAGCCCGCATGGTAACCATTAACACATGGAAAAAAACCTCGTGAAAAACTCGACTGAAAAAAAGGGTCTGCTGAGCTGGTTTGCGTCAAACCACGTTGCCGCAAACCTCCTTATGTGGTTGATAATCGTCGCCGGGCTGCTGACCATCTTCACCATCAAGGTCGAATTCTTCCCGGATACGAGCCTTGACCTTATCACCATCACCGTTCCGTATCGAGGCGCATCACCCGCGGAGGTCGAAGAGGGCGTCTGCCTGCGAGTTGAACAAGCCATCGCAGGCGTAGAAGGAATAAAACGAATCAACGCAACGGCCTCAGAAGCAGCAGGAACCGTTATTGTCGAAGTCGAGCAATACGCCGACACACAAAAAGTCCTCGACGACATAAAAGCCGAGGTCGACAGAATCATCACATTCCCACAGGAAACCGAAAAGCCAATCATTACCGAACTCACCACACGTCACGAAGTCCTAACCGTTATGGTCTACGGAGACGCTTCAGAAAAAGCCCTCAAGGAAACCGCCGATGAAATCCGAAACGACCTCACCGCAATGGAGAACATCACACAAGCCGAACTCGCAGGTGTAAGACCTTACGAAATATCCATCGAAATCTCAGAGGAGAACCTGAGAAAGTACAACCTCACCTTCGACCAGGTCGCCGATGCCGTTGCAAAATCCTCACTCGATGTTCCAGGAGGCTCCGTCAAAACAACCGGCGGCGAAATCCTCCTCCGAACAAAAGGACAAAAATACGTCGGTCCGGAATTCGAAAGAATCATCGTCCTTGCAAGAAACGACGGAACTGAAATCCGCCTTGGTGACATCGCCGGCGTAATCGACGGATTCGAAGATACCGACGTGTCCGGCAGATTCGACGGGCAAAAAACCGCATCCGTTAAGGTCTACAGAATCGGCGACCAGGGTGCTATCGACATCGCAAATACCATCAAAGAGTACGTCGAACAAAAACAAAAGTCGCTGCCCGACGGAATATCTCTGGCAATATGGCAGGACACCTCAGATATCCTGAGTTCACGTATCGACCTGCTAAAACGAAACGGCCTGCTCGGTCTGCTGCTCGTCTTCCTGTGCCTGACCTTATTCTTAAATTTTCGGCTGGCGTTCTGGACCACAATCGGAATCCCGGTATCATTCCTCGGCGCATTCTGGCTTATGCCGGCCTTCGGCCTCTCCATCAATATGATAACACTGTTTGCATTTATAATGTCGCTCGGCCTGGTCGTTGATGACGCCATCGTAGTCGGAGAAAACATATTCGCATACCGCCAACTCGGACTCGACAGGCTAAGCGCCGCCATAAAAGGCGTCCGAGAAATGGCGCCCCCCGTCGTCATTGCTGTTTTTACCACCGTTTTTGCCTTTCTGCCGCTTCTGTACACGAGCGGAATTATGGGAAAAATCCTCCGCGTCATACCAATCATCGTCATAAGCGTGTTGATGGTCTCGCTGGTAGAAGCGCTTCTAATCTTACCCGCACACCTGTCCGCAAAACGATTCATAAAAAAAGAAGAAAACGCCCGCCCCGGACCAATCGGCAGAATACATCGTTGCATCGCAACAAAACTCGACGCCTTCGTCAATGGACCATTTGCCCGGTTCGTCCAAACAGCGGTAAAATGGAGATACGTAACCCTCGCTGCCGGCATTGTCATATTCCTGACAACTGTCGGATTCATAAAGGGAGGATATCTAAAGTTTACTTTTTTCGACCCTGTCGAGGCCGACAATATGGTCGCCACGCTCACTATGCCACAAGGCACTCCAATAAACCAAACTGTAAAAGTCGTCGAACAACTCGAACACGCCGCCCAGAAGGTCCAACGCGAATTCGACAGCAAACAACCGGGCAAACCCTCAATCTTTAAACACATGGCAACCACTATCGGACAGCATCCCTCCGCCAGAAGGCATGGACCGGGAGGAGCTCAACCAGGCGGTGTCTCAGCCGCTCACCTGGCCGAAGTAAACATCGAACTGCTCGGAGGTGAAGCACGCAACGTCTCCAGCAAAACACTCAAGAACCGCTGGAGAGAGCTCGTCGGTGAAATACCGGGAGTATCTTCGCTCGTCTTTATCTCCGAAATCTTCACCGCAGGAGATGCCATAAACGTCGAACTCTCACACGAAAACTTCGATGAATTACTGCAAGCCGCAGAACAACTCAAATCATTCCTCCACGAATACCGGGGAGTAACCGACATCGCCGACTCCTTCGAACCCGGAAAGGCCGAGTTGAAACTGTCACTCAAAGACACGGCAAGAACCCTCGGACTTACCCTCGCCGACCTCGCCAGGCAGGTAAGACAGGGCTTCTACGGACAAGAGATCCAGCGCATCCAGAGAGGACGTGACGACATTAGAGTTATGCTGCGCTACCCCGAAAACGAAAGAAAAAGCCTTGCCGACGTTGAGAACATGCGAATCCGATTACCCGACGGAACCGAAATCCCGTTCAGAACCGTCGCTCGAGTCCAATATGGAAGGGGGTATGCAAACATTCAACGTGTCGACCGAAGACGAGTCGTAAACGTCTCGGCAGACGTCGACGAAGCACTCGCCAACGCTGATGAAATAAACACAAACCTTTACGCAAAAGTGCTGCCCGACCTGAAAAAACAATTACCCGGACTACAATATCGCCCGGCAGGCGAGCAGCGGGAAAGGCAAGAGTCGCTCGGCAGCCTAAAAGTAAATTTCGTTATCGCCATGCTCGCAATCTACGGCCTGCTCGCCGTACAGTTCAGAAGCTACGCCCAGCCACTCATCGTTATGTCCGCCATCCCATTTGGAATCGTCGGCGCGTCGCTCGGTCATCTGCTCATGGGGTTTAATCTCGGACTGCTTTCTATGTTCGGAATCGTCGCCCTTTCCGGTATAGTTGTAAATGATTCGCTCATTATGATAGACCTCATAAACCGCCGCAGAAAAAGCGGAGCCTCCCTCACTGAGGTAATCAGAGATTCCGCAACCCGAAGATTTAGACCAATTATGCTCACCACCCTGACAACATTCTTCGGACTTGCCCCGATGCTCCTTGAAAGAAGCCTCCAGGCACGATTCCTCATCCCAATGGCCATCAGCCTCGCCTTCGGGGTGGTCTTCGCAACCGCCATCACCCTGCTGCTGGTGCCGTCGCTGTATATGATTCTCGAAGACGCTATCGGCCGGGCCCGCGCTGTGCTCCAAAGACAATAAAGAGCCAACTCAAAAAAAGCAATTGCAGCACTCTGCCGTCAAAGGCTTCCGGCCCAGAGGCTAGCACGCCCTCAGATACCGCCCATCACCGCTACATAAGTGCCTCAGCAGCCTCAGCTTATAAACATATAACAATTTTCATTACTTTTCAAAAAATCCTCTGGAAATATCTGTACTAATGAAGGATAATGATTTGGGTTTGTATTTGGATAGTGAGAGGGGTAGTAGTATGGAAACTGTAGCGAAGTTTAAGCCAGATGTTGAGGTTCTTTCCGACGTTGAGATGCTTGCACGCCGATGTGTCGGGCTCTTTGTTGCCGATGCTCAAAAGACTATAGCACAAAAGGATGTGTTTTACCTCGCAATATCAGGCGGAAACACGCCGCGACCGTTCTTCAACTTGCTCGGACAACTGCCCGAGGCAATATCTCTGCCCTGGGACCACATACATTTATTCTGGGTCGACGAACGCTATGTGCCCTCCGATTCAGAAGCCAGCAACTACAAGCTCGCTGCCGACACCTTTCTAAAAAAAGTAAACATACCCCAACAAAACGTACACAGGGTCCAAACCGAGCACAGCGATTTCAAACAGGCGGCGATGGCTTACGAGGAGACTATCCGCACTATTTTCAACCTGCAGAAAAACCAATTGCCGCAATTCGACTTAATCGTTCTGGGTATGGGTGTGGACGGCCATACCGGCTCGCTCTTTCCGAATTCCTATGCACCGTTCGACAAGGATGACCTGGCCTGCGTCGTCTATACACTCGAGTCGGAGCTTAACAGAATAACCCTCACACACCCCGTACTGCGTGCAGCATCTCACCTGGCCGTATTAGTCTCAGGAAAGGAAAAGGCTAACATCCTCAGAGAAGTTCTCACCGCCGAACCAGACGAAGTCCGCTATCCAATCCACGCACTCTGGCCCGTCCTCGACAAAATAACCTGGCTCGTCGATGCCGCCGCCGCAAAACTACTCTAACTACTGCTGTTGCCGGCCTCGGCTTCTACTTGCCGCTTTTTCTCGTGCCGCGTCGACCCAGTAACAGAAGCGGGGCTGCTATCGCAATTGACGAATAAGTCCCCACTACGACCCCAAGCCCGATTGCAAACGTAAAAGACCGCATACCGGGGCCGCCGAATATATACATTACCAGCACCACGACAAACGTCGTAAATGAAGTCAGCAGCGTCCGCGACATCGTCTGATTGATACTGTTGTTGATTATCCCTGCATCAAGTTTGCCCTTACGCCGGTTCTCACGAATCCGGTCGAAAACAACTATCGTATCGTTAAGAGAATACCCGATGAGGGTCAAAAACGCCGCTATCATCGCCAGGTCAATCTTAAAATCACCTACCAAAAGGCTCGACCCTATCACCGTGCCCGCTATGTAAGTGCATGACATCACCACACCCAGAGTTATGCACACATCGTGTACCAACGCTGCAATCGCAGCAAATCCGTAACGAACACTCCCAAACCTAACCCAGACGTAACCCACAATCGCAAACAGCGACAGTACAATCGCTATTAAGGCCCGGGTCTTTGCCTCGGCGCCAATCGACGGGTCTATCTGCGTCACCCGGGGAAGAGACGTCTCCAGCTCCGCGGCCGACAATACCTTCCGCCTTTCATTTGCCACAAACTGGTCCCATTCGTCCGCCTCAAGTTCACGAAGCCCCGCCTCCGGCGCCACGCTCACAAAAACAAAGGAATCCAGCAATTCCTTTGCATCCGGTTTGCTCAACTGCAGGCCAAAAAGCTCGTACTCATAACCCCACGCAATGTCACGAACACCGGGCTTGAACCGAAGAGAGCTGAACCGGGCCCGCAACTGCTCGGGCGTTGCCGGCATGGCTATCCTGCACGTTATCTTCACCCCACCGAGGAAATCCGCAAGCTCGCCACTGGCATCAATAACATCCTCCGTTATCTTGTCCTCAGAAACAATCTCAGGCTCCAGGTTCTCCTGAATCTCCAACTGACCCTTAAACGCTTCAAGTATCGCATCGTTGACAACTTGTTCGAGCCACGGCTCGGAAATCTCCGCCTCTGCAAAAGCCTTGC
>JAUWKC010000297.1 GCA_030607345.1 Planctomycetota bacterium
CCTGGTGGCGGTTAAGAATGGGAGGAAGGTTGCGGTCGAGTTCGATAACGGAGTTCATGTGAAATTCAAGAGTGTTGAAAAGCTTTTTCAGGTAGATGCGGATGTGTGTATTGTGATAGTGAGTGTCAAGACAAATGGATTGCATGGTACTGTCGAGAGGATGGAAGAAGTCAAAAAGGAGTGTGGGTACAAGAACAATTTGTGGTTAATTGTTTTATCTGAGGGGATTGCTGAAAGAGTATGAAGGCCCGACAGTGCCGGGGGGCAGGAGGTAGGGGGGGAGAAGAGTTTTTATCCTTCGACTTCGCTCAGGACATGGTTTTGATCCTTCGATTAGGCTCAGGACATGGTTTTTAGTTTTGAGTTGGGATTGAGATTGCCGCAGTCGCTTCGCTCCTTCGCAATGACACGAAATGAATTCCGCATAGAGAGCCTGTGCTGCAATGTTGAGGTTTTGGCGTTGGCGGGTTATAATCGATTCGCCAGCGGCGAACTTATGACGTGGGCATTGAAGAATTTGCTATATCTGGAAGGGGATAGCGATGGCAGGTAAAAATTCAACGAAGGTATTATTCTCGGTTTCTTTCTGGTTCGTTTTTGCAGTGATTGCGGCTGGGGAGTCGGTCAGGGCGGGGCAGCCTTCATATTATGTGAAAAAGGCCACCTGGCAGGAGACGATGCGGGCGTCGCGGGAGGCACTTCTGGAATTTGACGCATCCGAGGAGACGCGACAGGCCGAGCGGCTCAAAGGGTTCGGTATTGAGCCTGGAGTGTGGTATTCGATAGGGCCTTTCAGCAGCCCTAATACCGACCCTTATAAGGCGGTGTTCGGACCTGAAGTGGAACTCGACCTCGCTGCGACATACGCTGACGGAAAGCTCAGATGGAGCGAGAGGCCGGAGTGGCAGGATGGTGTGGTGCATCGGCTTTCAGGTGACGCAGCGTCAGGCGCAGGCAAAACGGTGGCCGACTATATGTTCAGGCAAATCAAGGCGGGTGAAGCAGTAACTCTGCCGGTTTATCTCGGCAGCAACGATGGTATCCAGGTCTGGTTTAACGGCGAGAGAGTGCTTGCAAATGACATTGGCCGAAAAGCAGCACCGGACCAGGAGGTGATGAACCTGGGTTTCAAGAAGGGAGTCAACAGGTTTTTGATAAAGGTCAACAACAGGGCTGCCGCCCATGCTTTTTATTTCTCGATGCATCCTGCCGGCGGGGTCAAGGCGAGGCGTTACGAAGGGCTTTGGGAGCTTTTGGCCGGCGACTTTCCGACGGACTCGGAACGTCAGCAAATGCGGTGGGAGCGCGAAGATAAGATATGGAAGGACTACCAGCCCGGCAAGAGCGAGTTGCTTGCGCGAAGTTATGCCGCGGCGACGAGAGACATTGGCAAACTTGCCGAGCAAGCCTCGCAGCTTGCTGTCGATGCCGGTGCAGCGGCTGAGGTGGAGAAGGTGCGGCAGCGCTACTATCGTTCGAGACTGTATGACGAAATAATCAGCAATGCACAGCGAAGGCTCAATTTGGTCGCACATCAGTTTTCCTATCTCCAAGGGATGTACGAAGGCAGATATTGGTGGAAGAGCTACACATTGAGGGTTAAGGCTTTGCAGCAAACTGCTGAATATACCCTGGCTGAGGCGAGAAAGGGCAATCCGGCTTCACTGGCAGAACTCAAACGTATTGAGACAGACTTGCTGGAGTTGTATAAATCTCGGCTACCTCGGACTCCGGCTCCGCCGAAGAGGCCCGGCTGTGCGCCGTTCGAACTGAAGCGCGTGCGTCTGCTGGCTGGTCCTTTCAAGGAAGCGATGGAGCACGACCGAAAGTATCTTTATGACCTGGATTCGGGGCGACTTTTGCATATGTTTCGAGTGACTGCCGGTATGCCGTCGGCGGCTGAGCCTCTGGGCGGCTGGGAAAACCGCGAGCTTCGCGGTCATACGATGGGTCATTACCTTTCGGCCTGCGCGCTGATGTACGCAAGCACGGGCGACGAGAAGCTAAAGGCCAAGGCGGACGCAATCGTAAGCGAACTGGGCAAATGCCAGAAGGCCATTGGCACGGGTTACCTCGGGGCGTTTCCTGCCGAGGGAATCAAGAAAGTCATATACGGAACCGGCAACTGGTGGGCGCCGTGGTACACGTACCATAAGATACTTGCCGGGATGCTCGATATGTACATTCACTGCGGCAACAAGGAGGCGCTGACCATTGCCAAAGGTATGGCCGGCTGGACGAAGAAACATCTTGATAACATAGATGAGCAGCAGACGCAGCGTATGCTCAAGGTCGAATTCGGCGGTATGAATGAGGCGCTTTGCAATCTGTACGCAATAACGAGAAACGCCGACCACCTGGCCCTGGCCAAGAGGTTTGACCACGACACCGTGTTTGAGCCGCTTGCGCATTTCCGGGACGAATTAACGGGCCTGCACGTCAATACGCAGATACCAAAGATAATCGGCGCTGCGCGGGCATACGAGCTGACCGGGGAGCAGTACTATTACAACATCGCGACTTTTTTCTGGCACCAGGTTGTGGGGGCTCGCTCGTACTGCACGGGCGGCACGAGCAACAACGAGCACTGGCAGACGGAGCCTTACGTTCTGGCCGGGGAGCTTGGTCCGGCTACACAGGAGACGTGCTGCACGTATAATATGCTTAAGCTGACGCGGCATCTTTTCTGCTGGAATCCGAAACCCAGATACGGCGATTACTACGAACGGGCGCTTTTTAACAGTA
>JAUWKC010000127.1 GCA_030607345.1 Planctomycetota bacterium
CGGGGTGGTCCTCACCCTGGATACCTGATGCGAATACCCGTAGGAAATGACCGGATGCTAAGGACACGTCTGGAAATTCCCACTTGGCGAGTTCATCATCCCGGTCGGTCAGGTACCAGTCATCCAGATTGACGGCTTCGGCCGTTGGATTATATATCTCAATCCAGTCCGGATAGACTTGTTTACCCTCGACCGTTGTGGAGAGTGCAAATTCATTGATCGCCATAAACTCACTAATGATCAGGGGGGGACATTTTTTCTGCCAGTTCTGTGCCAGCAGAGCCAAATCGGCCATATTTACCCCGTTGTCATCATCCAGATTGGCTTCACAGTCAAGTATGATACAGGCTGGATCCAACCATTGCTGGGCAAAAATCCACAGGTCTTTGAAATCAACTGTGTAGTCTGCATTCAGGTCACCTACGATTGGAGGCAGGGCAAAAACCGATGTGGTCAAATATGCTATCAATACCAGTGATAACAATAGGGATTTTACAGATTTAGGCATTTTCTATCTCCTTCCTCACTGATGCTTTAGGCCATTGGGCGCAATTTTTCCTTTTATAGCTTGTGGGCATTAAAAACAGAATAACACGAATTAGTTTTACTATTATAACATATATCATATTGGTTTGCAATAGCCAATAGCTGTAGTAACTGCCCAGAATTGTGTGACTTTTTGTGTTTTCAAATAGCTGCGAAAAATAGTAATCAAGGAATATACATTATCTTGCAATGAAACGTCCGACTCTGGTATACTTACGCCCAGAGGATTCCGGCGTTTTTAACGGATGTTAATTGCGTCTTTAGGAAAATATCATTTTACAGGAGGCAAGTATGAATCGAAAAAGAATAACTGTAGTAGTTGTGTGCCTGTGTTTGGTGGGCATTGCCAGTGTTTCTGCCGATGAAAATCTGCGTGTTCTGCCTGAGACTATTGGCGGCGTTGCAGTCTGCGATATGATGAATCATTACCTTCGGCAGCAGGCGCAGCGGGAATTCGAGGAATGGAAACGCGACTACGAGCAGCGCAAAACGGCCGAGCAGGTGTCCGAGTATCAGAAACGTCTTCGTGCAAAATTCATTGATGTACTCGGCGGCTTCCCAGACCGAACACCACTGAATCCACAGGTCACAGGCGTGGTCCGTCGAGATGGCTACCATATGGAGAAGATTATCTTCGAGAGCCGGCCAAAGCACTATGTTACCGCGGCGTTTTTTTTGCCCGATGCCAAAAAGCACAAGCCGCCTTACCCTGGCGTGCTCGTGCCGTGCGGGCATTCCAAGGTCGCCAAGGCGCATGATTCGTATCAGACGATGGGGGCGTTGCTGGCCTTCAATGGAATGGCGGCACTTGTTTTTGACCCAATCGACCAGGGGGAACGCAGCCAGTTGCTTTCGCAGCTACCCGAGTTGTGGGGCACACGAGCACACACTATGATCGGCGTCGGCAGCATCCTTCTTGGTAGAAACACAGCAACGTTCGAGATATGGGATGGCATGCGAGGCATAGACTATCTGCAATCGCGGTCGGAGGTCGACCGGAATCGCATCGGCTGCACAGGCAACAGCGGCGGCGGCACCCAGACCTCGTACCTGATGGCGTTGGACGACCGCATCATCGCTGCCTCGCCGAGTTGTTACATCACCAACTTCTACGAGCGCATCCTGGACCTCGGGGCACAGGATGCCGAGCAGAATATCTATGCCCAGCTTGAATTTGGGATGGACCATGCTGACTATCTGATGATGCGTGCGCCGACGCCGATACTGATTTGCGCTGCGACGAGAGATTTCTTTGACATCCGGGGGACCTGGGACTCATTTCGCTATGCCAAGCGGCTGTACACACGCCTGGGATTCGCAGAGCGCATTGACTTGTTAGAGAATGATGCCGGACACAATTACAACCGGCAGGCGCGAGAAGGCGTGGTGCGGTGGATGTCGCGATGGCTGCGTAAAGTAGATGAGCCGATTACCGAGCCGGATATTGAGTTACTCAGTGAAAAGGAAATTCAATGTACTCCGAAAGGCCAGGTGATGCTGTTGGAGGGGGCGCGGTCAACGTACGACTTGAATCGGGACTTTGAAAAGGAGTTGGCCGGGCGCCGAAAGAATCTGTGGACGGCAACCGAGCATGCCGAAATTTTAACTCAGGTTCGTAAGCTTGCTGGTATCCGCAAGCTCGGAGAACTGCCGAAGCCAAACGTTGAGGAGTTCGGCGTTATTGAGCGAGACGGCTATCGTGTTAAGAAAATGATTGTCAAACCTCAAGAAGGTATTTACCTGCCGGCACTTATGTTTGTCCCCAATCAGACCTCGTCGCAGGGCGCGGTGCTATATGTTCACGAAAAGGGCAAAAGCACAGATGCCTCACCGGCTGGACCAATCGAGAAACTCGTCAAGGCCGGACAGGTCGTGCTTGCTGTGGACCTGCGCGGAACCGGCGAAACACAGCAGGATGACAAAAAGCACTATTTCAAACCCCACTTCGGCTCGGACGGCATTGACGTCTACACGGCTTATCTGCTCGGACGCTCTTATGTCGGCATGAGGGCTGAAGATCTGCTGGTCTGTACACGTCTTTTACGCCAAACGCAACCAGGCCCGGTGTCTCTAATCGCGGTTGGTCACGTTGGTGTTCCGGCCCTGCACGCCGCCGTGCTTGAGCCGGACCTCTTCGGCTCGGTCAAGTTGGCGCGTTCGCTAATCTCGTGGTCGAACTTAATCGAGTTGGGACGCTCTTATAACCAGCTTTCCAATACAGTCCATGGAGCACTGACCGTATACGACCTTCCCAATCTTGCTGTGACTCTTGGAGATAAGCTGACTATCGAACAGCCACTAAACGCTTTATGTAAGCCGATAAAGGTCGAATGAAAATCGTGAAACGATATTCTATGAGTGACAAGGCAAGAACGGTACGGTTGGCAGGGAGTTTGATTCTCTGCTTGGGCCTTTCTTACATTTCTTACGGACGTACTAAGGCAAAAGCTGATTGGCCCATGCTTGCTCATAATGCAGCGCGGACCGGTGCGACCTCGACGGAAATTCGCCCGCCTTTTGAGCGTAAATGGTACAGATTATTTCCCGACGAAGGCTTGATGGCTGGCGTGCAGCCAATCATTGCAGATGGCAAAGTGTTTATCGGAACGATGGTGGGAAAACTCCATGCAATGGATAGTGACACAGGCAAAGACCTTTGGCAATTTAAAATCCGTAGTGCGATACTTCACACGTGTGCTGTCTATGACAACAAAGTCTTTTTCGGCAATGCTGAGGGAAAAATCAACGCTGTCAATGCCAACGATGGTAGGCTCCTCTGGTCCGTTAAAACAGGCTCGGCAATATGGAATTCACCTTTAGTTTATGAAGGTGCGGTCGTAATCGGCGGTCGTGATAGCGCGCTTTACGCTATTGATGCTGAAACGGGCCGAATAAAGTGGAAAGCAAAGACCGGCGGCCCGCTTCTATCAAGCCCGGCCCTTGATGTGGAGACAGGCCGGATTTATATCGCCAGCGAAGATATGCATGTCTACGCGTATAACTTTCGCAACGGCATACGGCTATGGCGGAGCAAAAAGCTTCCCGGTGTCAGTTTTCGTGGCTATCATCCCGTGGTCGCACCCGATGGCTCGGTAATGATTACCGTCACACCCTCTATTTCGCTGGATTCCTTCAATCCTATTCTCCACAATATGGTCAGGGAGATATTCGGGGACTTTGCCAGTTGGCGTCATACAAAAGAAGAGAATGAACAACTGCGCCTGCAGAACTTTGAAGTAATGCAAAAGCCGGGCACCTATAAAGCACAACTCCGTTACATTCGTAAGCGTCTGACTGAACAGCCGATCTATCAAACTTTTTTTGTCCTGCACTCGGATACGGGCAGGCAGAAATTTGTTGCCCCGATAGTGTATGCCGAGAGCATGAACGGCACTGGCGCTCCGCCCGTCGTAACGCCCGATGGTAAGGTAGTAGTCAAGTTTCGGGCCTTGCTGCGGAGTCGATACCAGCATTACTCGCCTTTCCTGAATGTCGGATACCTCGATACGTCCACCGGTTACATTATTCCAATTATGGACCAGTCACGCACCTATGGCTGGCACGACAGCCTCCTGCTGGTCCACGATGAGCAGTGCCAGCTAACCATCGGCGGCAGAGTCCTCTTCAACACCCATCAGGACAACGTCAACGGTATGGATTTGGACTCTCTGTTAGGGTACTCAGAGCCGTTTTGTCGCAATATTCACGAACTAAAACCAGGTGAAGCTGTTGGTATATGGGCAGCCATTCTCCGTGGCCAATCTCTTCCTGCGGGTAAAGAGTGGCTACCGCGCGGAACTGCTGTTTACGGTGGCGGCTCGGTAATCGACACGCCCATTTCCATCGCCGGCAATAGTTTCTATTACGTCCCCACTCACGAAATCAACGCCGGAGCAGCCGTGATAGCTTACAGGATGCTGCCGGACGGCAGGGCGCCCAAAGTCTCCGAGCTACCAACTGCTAAACTGACTGATGCTGAATGGAAAAAAATTCAGCAGCTCCCATGGGACTGGGACACGCTCGAAATGAGCCGTCTCAACCATGTCCTGAAAAGTCTGCCGGGAAAAGTGCTCGGCACGCGACAGCAGCCGCTCACGCAGCAGGCAGCGAATGTAGTTTCTGATATGACGGATGCCGAGCTAAACCGTTTTATTTGGGAAGTTCCCATTATCAAGTTCCAGGATAGAAGCGTGTTTGCTCCTTATCAGAAAGAGCTTTCGCAATGCGTTAAAGAGCTGATTTCCAACCAGTGGCGTCCGCTGCTATTTCCGGTTGGCAAGCATCCTCGTGAGGCCTATCGTTTATTCATCGATCCTACCGAAACCCTTTATACACTTGCGCTGGCCTATAAGTACATTGACCCTGACCTTCGGCGTGATGTCAAACAGTATGTCGCGCAGATGAGTTCCGCAGGCGACCCCTTGGCAGGCCCGGTTGGGCAGCGCAGGTACAATCCGGATGAAGGCACCGTTCGTTCTTTATACGATGTCCCTCCGGAGAGTATGATTCAGGTAAGAGATGACATTGTCCGAAGTGACCTGGCCCGATTGTATGTGTTCTGGATTTGGGCAGATGTGACCGGTGACTGGAGCAGAATCGAACGAGATTGGGATTCCCTGAGAAAATTCATCGATCAGCCTCCGAACAAAATGGCCGAAGACTGCCGCAACGCCTACCTTGCAGGTCTGATTGCCTACTGTCGAATAGCATTGCGGATGCGCGATGAGAAAGCCGTCGAAAAGGGGATTAACACAGCCCAAAGAGCTTTTCGTCAGCGTTTGGAATACGAATTTGCTCACACTCGCGGAGGACTTATAACGCAGGTGCCGGTTCTCCGCTCCATTTTTGGCCGTTGGAGGCACCTGACGCCTGAAATCGGCCGTCTTTGTTCTGCCTATGCCTCACAGACGCATAAATACCTGATGGACGTCTACGTTGATTACCACCGCCCGACATGGTACCTGGCGTGGAATGTTGAGACGTTATTGCGTAACGAGTGTCCTTTTGCGTTTCCCACAATGGCTGCTGAAGTCTTCACAGCCCGTGCGTTGATTCTTCGCGAGCCCGCCGAAAAGCTCAAGCGTTTCCTCGACGTCCCATGGTGTAAAGCCGAC
>JAUWKC010000232.1 GCA_030607345.1 Planctomycetota bacterium
AAGCGCCCTGAGCGAGTCGACCCTGAGCAGCCTTAAATCAATCTCCGCAGAATTTGAGATACCATACCTCTACAGCGGGCTGTCCGATGCCCTGAATAATTTCGGAGCGACTAATATCTGTCGATAGGCAGTGGAATATCGTCGCCCGGCTCACGAAGGTTGATGTACTTCACGCCGCCCAGCAATGTGCCGTATTGTTTGTAGTGCTGATAGAGCTTGGCTATTTTTTGCTTGTCGGTGGATTCGAGATATCGCTGCCATCGGCCATATTCGGCCCCCCAGATAATCTGGGTATTATCGTCTGCGAACAGGACGACGTGTGGCAGGCGGTTGCTTTGACGCCCGCTGAAGTTGCTCACGTCGATGCGGTCGATTTCAGCCAGCAGGGGTTTGTCGGGCGTGACAAGTTTGTCCATTCGGTCGAGTCTGGTGAGTATTGCCACGGCAGCAACCAGGTCGTCGCGCTGCCAGGGCTGCCCCGGTTGCGGCACCCGCGTTACGGCCGACAGGCCGGCTACCCGCACAACAGGCAAAGCAGGTATAGCAACAAAATCGAGCACGACCAGGTTTGCGTCGACATAGAATTTGCGAAGGCCCAGCTTGACCAGGGCAACCGGTTTTCGCCATTGTGCGTGAATGCGAATGCTGTCGTGGGCCGTTTGCACTTTGGCATTGGCCAGCCAGGGCACCCGGCTGACAAGGTTTTCGCACACCGAGCGAGCCGCGTCTTTGTCGAGTCTTAAATCCTCACCGCCCGCCGTCGCAGCGGCATAAATCCTGGCCTGAAGCTGTTGACTGACCCAGTCCGGCACACCCGTTAGTTCAAGGGCGCCGACTCTTTGCGAGACGGGCACGACATGGTTGACGTATTTTTCGAGCAGGACAAAGCCCATCCCGGCAGTGGCGAACAAACAGACTATTGCCAACACCGCCAACATAGTTACCGAAACAGCTTTGGCAAGGTGATGACTCTGCCTGGTCTTTCTCTTTTTCCTGCTCCTGGAAGTAAGGCCGAAGAATATTCTTTTACTGTCGCTTTTTTTACGTTTTTTTCTTGCCATTTATTTCTCCGTATCACCAATTGCGGCAAGGCGAGTTCCTGAACCGCCAACGTCTCCGGTCTGCAAAGGGCTTCTGCGCCGCAGCGCCGCCTCAATGATTCTCACGCAGAGCCGGCTGAACGATATTTGTGCCTTCGCCGCGGCCATAGGCACAAGTGAATGGGCGGTAAAGCCCGGGATAGTATTGACCTCCAGGGTGTAGGCCTGCCCGTCATTGCCGAGAATAAAATCCACCCTCGCGAAGTCTCGGCAGCCAAGCGTATTAAAGCAGCCGAGGGCCGCTGCCTCGATGGTCGCCCGCACCGCCGGCTCGTCGATGGTGTCGAAAAGAAACTGCGTCTGCTCATCCACATATTTTGCGTCGTAGTCGTAAAAATCATTTTTGGTCTTAACCTCAATAATGGGCAGGGTGTGCTGTTCAAGCACCCCGACCGTTATTTCTCTGCCGGCTATGAACTGCTCGACCATGCAGTCGCCGAATTCGCTCGAGCACTGTTGTGCAGCCGCTGCGGCTGAGCGTGGGTCGTCGACGATACTGACCCCGATTGTGCTTCCCTGCCTCAGGGGTTTGACCACGTATCTATCGCTCAGCCCGGCCAGTTGCCTCTCGAGCTGCCCTGGTCTTGTCTCTGCATCGAACCTGACTGCCGCCGGCGTTTTAATGCCCGCCTGGTTGAAGGCCGTTTTGCTTGCCCACTTGTCAAACGCCAGTCGGCTTGCCCGTGGGCCGCTGCCGGTATAGAGAAGCGACCTGTCGTCCAGTATCTTCTGGAGCTGCCCGTCTTCGCCGAACCTGCCGTGCAGGGCGATAAAGAATACGTCGATGTCCGGGGCGTTGAGTATCTTGATATTATCCGGACGAATATCAGCCGTCACAACGTCAAGCCCGGCCTGGGCCAGGGCCTCGGCGACACAGTTGCCGCTCTGAATGCTTATGTCCCGCTCTTGTCCGACGCCGCCCATAAGCACGGCCACTTTTAATCGAGGGCCAACAATTTGTGGCCCGCTTGTTGTCAAAGCTTCGGCAGGCACTTTCTAACTCCAGATTTCAAGCTCAAGCTCCAGTTTGATATCGAATTGCTCTGCAACCCTTTCTCGTATGGCGTCTATAAGTCTGAGGATGTCCCGGCTCGTGCAGCCTTGTTTTGCTATTATAAAATTGGCGTGGTTTTCACTGACGACGGCGCCGCCTATCTGAAGTCCCTTGAGGCCCGCTCGGTCAATCAAGACGCCGGCTGATACGCCTCGCGGGTTCTTGAAGACACAGCCGGAGTTCCTTGTATCAAGAGGCGGCTGGTTGTTTCCTTTGTAAACCCACGCCTCCTTTATCGTACGCAGGATATGCTCGGGCTCTGCCGGAGTCAGCTTCATTCGGGCGCTGAGAATAAATTTCGCAGCGATGTTTGTCTCGCGGTAGTCGAACATAAGCTCCGGTTTGCTCTTTTCAAAGACGGCGCCTTCGTTGTCCATAAGTGTGACTGATTCGACCACTGCGCCAATGTCGCCGAAGCGCCCGCCGGCGTTCATTTTTACCGCGCCGCCGACCGAGCCCGGCACTGCGGTCAGGCCCTCAAGGCCTGAAAGCCCTTTCTCTGCACACATTCTGCCCAGCTTGCCCAAATCGACGCCGGCTCCGGCGGTGAGGGACGAGCCGTCAGGGTCAAACTGCGTATCGGTGAAGGCCTGGCCCTCAAGTTTTATCACCGCGGCGCGGAGACCCTGGTCGTCGACAAGCAGATTGGAGCCGAATCCAATTACATAATAGCGCAGTTTGTTCTCGTTGCACCGGCGGACAACTTCCTTGAGCTCATCGATGCTGCCGGGCCTTATGAAATAATCAGCCGGGCCGCCCAGGCGGTACCACGTGTGCTTGCCGAGTGGATAATCCATTTCAACTATTTGCTCTAAGCCAGCGAATATATTCATCTGAAACCTTCCAAATATCACCCGCGCCCATAGTAACCACCAGGTCGCCGTCGGTTACATTTTCCTGAAGATGCCGGCAGATACTGTCAAACTCGTTAATAAACACCGCATGGGACCCGTTCGAGCATATTTTATCGACAAGTATCTGCGAGTTGACCTGCCTTTTGGCCTGCTCCGAGTCCCTGACAAAATAGATATCCGGCACAATGGTCACGTCGGCAAGTGTGAAGCTTTCGGCGAAGTCGTCCAGCAGGAACCTGGTCCTGCTGTATTGATGCGGCTGAAAGATGCACCAAATCCTTTTTGGCCGATAGCGTTGTCGCATTGCCTTTAGCGACGCATTTATCTCGGTAGGATGGTGGGCGTAATCATCGAGGACGGTTATACCGTTGAATTGACCTTTCAGGCTCAGTCGTCTGTCGACCCCCGTAAAGCCCGGCAGCAATTCGAGAACGCGCTCGGCGTCGAGGCCTACATTGACCGCCAATGCTACCACAGCCAGGGCATTGAGCACGTTATGTCTGCCCGGCAGGCTGATTCTCGTGGGGCCCAGCAGCGCAGCATCGTGGTAGACGTCGAAAGTATATAATCCGTCGTTCAAACGCAGATGGTCGGCGTAGAAACCGCACGTCTTCTCAAGTCCGAATGTCTCGCATCGCACGGACCC
>JAUWKC010000282.1 GCA_030607345.1 Planctomycetota bacterium
AGGAAGCAAAACGCAGGCCTACTGGTTGGTAGTCCGACTTGCCTGCCGGCGAGCAGGGTTTTGCTGACACCGCCAGCCGAAGCCGCAGCCAGCCAAAAATGGAAGATAATTTATTTACAAGTCCTAACATTACACACAGAATTTTTGGAGGCAAAGCGATGTTCAATGCGCATCGTGCGTGGCACGGGCTTCCAGCCCGTGGTGAAAACACGGCCAGGATGGCCGTGTCACTCTCAAAAGGCGTTTCTCTTCGAAAGACGTTGTACTTTCACAAAATGATTTTTCTGGTTCTCGCGATGGTCGTCTGGCTCGACATGGGCCGCGTCCAGGCCGCATCCACTCCTCGCGACGCTTCGCTGGCGCCACTTAACCGATTTCCCCGGATGGTTCAGGAGCACTTCGTCGAACGTGTGCGTCGCCTCGAAGAGCGAGCGAACCAGAGGCGGGCTGCTCTGAAGACTCGGGCCGATGCCGAAGCGTATGCCCGTAACGTTCGGGAGAAAATTCAGCGCTGCTTCGGCCCCTGGCCCGAGAAAACTCCACTGAAGCCGCGGATTACAGGCATCGTTGACCGCGATGCCTACAAGATAGAAAAGGTTGTCTTCGAGAGTCGCCCTAACTTCCTCGTTACGGCCAACTTATATATACCGAAGGGCCGCAAGTTTCCACTTCCCGGTGTCGTAGGGACGTGCGGCCATTCATCCAATGGGAAAGCGAACGAGGCGTACCAATCTTTCGCGCAGGGGCTGGCCCGGCAAGGTTATATCGTGCTGATTTACGACCCCATCGGACAAGGCGAGCGCCTGCAGTACCCAGACGAAGATTTGAAATCGAAGATTGGTGTCGGTGTTCGCGAGCATCTGTACGCCGGTAATCAGCAGTTTCTCGTAGGTGAGTTCTTCGGTTCCTGGAGGGCATGGGACGGCATCCGGGCGCTTGACTACCTGCTGACGCGTAAAGAGGTTGACCCAAAACAAATTGGCGTCACGGGTAACTCCGGCGGAGGAACCATGACTACCTGGCTTTGTGGTGTTGAAAATCGCTGGACGATGGCCGCACCGAGCTGCTTCGTAACCACCTTCCGCCGCAACCTGGAAAACGAGCTTCCTGCCGACACTGAACAATGCCCGCCGCGAGCGTTGGCCTTTGGACTTGACCACGCCGATTTTCTCGCCGCGATGGTACCTAAACCGGTTATTATTCTCGCAAAGGAAAAAGATTACTTCGACGCCCGCGGCGCCGAAGAGGCTTTCCAAAGGCTTAAGCATCTATACGGATTATTCGGGGCTGAGAGTAACATCGGACTTTTCATTGGGCCTGCCTATCACGGCTACTCCCGGGAAAACCGCGAGGCCATGTATCGCTGGTTCAATCGCGCCACCGGCGTCTCAGATAGCATGATTGAGCCGGAGCTGATTATCGAAAAGGACGAGACACTTTGGTGTACACCACGAGGCCAGGTTTCCCAGATGAATTCACGGCCAATCTATTCGTTTACGAAGGCGAAGTCGCAGGTCTTGGCAAAGGAACGGCCCGGTAATCTTGCTGCCTCAGAGCTCAAGAAGCGTATCGTGAAAATGCTGCGGCTGCAAGCATTGTCCGGGTTACAAGCTATTGAGCCAATGCCTGAATACCGCATTCTGCGTAATTGGCGTTCCCGCGGGTATCCCAAGCGGTACTGGGCCGCTTATGTCGTGCAGACGGAACCCGGGATTCACGCTATTGTGTACCGTCTTTCCGACGACCGGCTGATGTCGCGCCCACCCAAAGGGCACAAGCGGGCCATACTGTACATCGCGCACCAATCGAGTGACGCTGAGCTGCGTGCCGAGCCGATGCTCTCCGAGCTGCTCAAAGCCGAACCGGATTTGCCTTTTTACACCTGCGATGTGCGAGGCATCGGAGAATCGCAGCCGAACACATGTAACCAAAACTCGTTCCTTGATGCCTATGGCAGTGATTACTTTTATGCTATTCACTCCATCATGCTCGACAGGCCCTACCTCGGGCAAAAGACCCACGACGTGATGCGGGTGCTTGACTGGCTCAGGGGCCACGGTCACGAAGAGGTGCACCTGGTTGGCAAGGGATGGGGTGCTCTGCCTGCGACGTTTGCGGCGGTCTTGTCCGACCGCGTCAAGCAAGTTACACTGAAAAACGCCCTGACTTCGTACCGCGACATTGCCGAGTCGGAAACCTACGCGTGGCCGCTTTCTTCACTTCTGCCAAATGTTCTCAAGACATTCGACCTGCCCGATTGCTACAGGGTTTTGCAGAAAAAGGAGCTGCGGCTGATCGAACCATGGGGAGCAAACGCTCAACCTTAACCAACGTCAAACCTTTCGCCGACAACGCAGGCATCGGGCCTCCCTTGGGGATAGAGCGGGTTATTCGGATAGGCTCTTATCCTTTACCGGTACACTTCGCCCACCAGTCTTTCCACATACCAGTCATTTCTTTGACCTTCTGTGGATATTGCCCAGCCAGGTTATTCAATTCTGTTCTGTCTTTCTCAAGGTCGTAGAGTTCCCAGTCGGCCTGGCCGTACCGGACAAGTTTCCATTTGCCTGTCCGAACGGCTTTCGCCCTGCTGAATTGCCAGTACAGTACATCGTGTCCCTGCCTTTGCTTCCCCCGGAAAATCGGCAGTAGCGATTTACCCGCCAGCGGTTTGAGTTTTCTATCATTGATTTGCTCAGGATAAACTGAGCCGGTCATTTCTATGAACGTCGGAAGGACGTCAATTATATGTCCCACCTGGTCGGTTATGGTGCCCGGTTTGATAACGCCGGGCCAGGAAGCTATGAAAGGCGTACAGGCGCCTCCCTCATAGTCGGTGGACTTGTATTTCCTGTACGGCGCGTTGCTGGCATTGGCCCAGGCCGGGCCGAGCGCTCGATAGCCCTCAACAGGTCCGGGTGG
>JAUWKC010000038.1 GCA_030607345.1 Planctomycetota bacterium
CTCCGCGCCGGCCAGTTTCGCTATCGTAGGCAGAATGTCCATCGTCGAAGCCGGCTCATCGCAACCGCTCCCTGCGGGGATTTTACCCGGCCAGCGCAGAATGGTCGGCTCACGCTGGCCTCCGTCGAACGTCGTACCTTTGCCTTCGCGCAGCGGATTGGCCAAACCGGCGTGGTCGCCGTAGCTCAGACACGGGCCGTTGTCCGAAGTGAATATCACTAACGTCTTTTTGTCGATACCTAATCGTTTCAGTGTCGAGAGTATCTGTCCTACCGACCAGTCGATTTCCATCATAACGTCACCGTACAGGCCCTGTTCGGATTTGCCTTTGAATTTGTCGGATACGAACAATGGTACGTGCGCCATCGAATGAGGCAGATACAAAAAGAACGGCCTGTCCTTGCTCTTCTCAATGAACCTCACAGCCCGTTCGGTGTACCACGTAGTCAGTTGCGTCTGGTCGGGATTATATTCGATGATTCTTTCGCCCTCGATAAGCGGCAGGTCGGGAAATCTTTTATTAGTCGGATGGTTCGGCCACATATCGTTCGAGTAGGGCAGGCCGAAGTAGTCATCGAACCCGTGACGCATCGGCAGGAACTTGGGATGATGTCCCAAGTGCCACTTACCGTAACAGGCGGTAGCGTAACCGAGCGGCTTGAGAACTTCGGCGATTGTCTGCTCCTGGTCGCTTATGCCGATTTTCGCACTCGGGCCGATTACGTTCGGCAGACTCACCCGCTGCGGATAGCAGCCGGTCATCAAAGCCGCTCGCGACGGCGTACATGATGGAGCAGCAGCGTAGAAGTCCGTGAACTGCACACCCTCAGCCGCCATCCGGTCAAGGTTAGGGGTCTCATATCCTTTGGCTCCGAAAACACCGATGTCCGCGTAGCCAACGTCATCGCAGAATACGACTACCAAATTCGGCTTATCCACACTCGAAGTCTGCTCAAAGGCACCACCGCATCCCGGCACCGCAAGCGCCGCAGCGGTCAGGCCTAAACTCTTTAAAAAATCGCGTCGATTAAAATTTCTTTTCACGGTGTTCTCCATACCTTATTTTTATATGGGCCTTCTTACAGGCCACGGTTGTACACTACATCTGGCCGCCCAGCTTTCATACATCGCTTTTAACTGCTCGGCTGTTAGTGTATATTTTCGTGAAAGGTCATTTAATTCCGTGCGGTCCTGCTCAAGGTCATACAGCTCCCATTTTCCGGGGTGCCTGGAGACCAGTTTCCATTTGCCTTTGCGCACGGCACGGTTGCCCTCGTGCTCCCAGTAGATTGCTTCGCGTTCGATGGGTTTATTATCAAAGGCCGGCACAAGGCTTCTACCCTCCATCGGTATTATCCTGTTGCCCTTATACTCGACAGGATACGTTGCGCCGGAAATATCGACACACGTTGCCATAATGTCGATAAGATGCCCCGGCTGATGACGCAGCTTGCCGCGCTCCTTTATCCGCGACGGCCAGTGAGCTATCAGCGGCGTCGAGATACCGCCCTCGTGCACCCAGTGCTTGTACAGCCGGAATGGCGTATTCGATGAGTTCGCCCACGGCCTTCCGTAGGCGATGTAGGTGTCCGCCGGGCCGGGCATCACGCCGTAGCCGGTGCGTACCGGCCGACCGTCGCGCGTTACAGCCGGCTGCATCCTGGTCTGTAATTCATTCTTACCCATAGGCTTCAGCGTGACCGGCTTCGACGGGTCCGGCTTGACCAGGCCGCGGCTTCCATATTCTTCGGCGCAGCCACCGTTGTCAGCCAAAAAGAATATCAGCGTATTCTCAAAGTTGCCCGTCCGCTTTAATTCCGAGGCGATGCGCCCTACCCCCTGGTCAAGACAATCGACCATCGCCGCATACACTTCCATCCGCCGCTCGAACCAACTCTTATTCTCGGCTTCGTCCCACGGCGGTACATTTGAATCACGCTCGGTAATCTTCCATTTTCTTTTGACGATTCTCATTTTTATCATACGTCCATGCCGCTCGGCCCGCAGCGCATCCCAGCCCTCGGCATACCGGCCTTTGTATTTAGCGATGTCCTGCGGCTTGGCGTGCATCGGCCAGTGTGGTGCGGTGAAGGCGACATACATAAAGAACGGATTGTTCACATCGTGCTCACGAATAAATTTGACGGCGTTGTCGCTGATGGCATCGGTGTAATAAAAGTCTTTTCTATCGGGCACGATTTGTGTGTTGTCGCGAGTCAGAGTGTTAGGGTCGTAGAAGCTGCCCGCCCCGTGAATCGTACCAAAGAAACGGTCGTACCCGCGCTGCCTCGGCCAATTGTGTTTATCGCCATCCGGCTTTGTTGACTTAGTAACGTGCCACTTACCGCTCATATAGGTCGAATAGCCGGCCGTCTTGAGCACCTCGGCAATAGTAACGCAACGATCGCTCAGCTCGCCGCGATAACCGTCATAACCTTTATCGCCCATCATATGCCCGACACCCGCCTGGTGCTGGTACAACCCGGTCATCAGCGAGGCCCTGGTCGGGCAGCAGCGAGCCGTGTTATAGAACTGCGTAAAGCGCAGCCCGCCGGCGGCAAAACCGTCCAGATTGGGCGTTTGAATTTCACCGCCGTAGCAGCCGATATCCGAGTATCCCATATCGTCAGCCATAATCAGTATGATGTTCGGCCGTTTGTTTTTGCCGGCAAGCTGCTCAGGGACACTCATACAGCCCGGTATCGCCAGCGACACCGCCCCAAGACCCATCGCCTTCAAAAAATCTCGACGTCTGTATTGTGCACTCATAATTATTTTCTCCTTACCAGAAATAATCATATTTGGCTTCGATTCGCTTTCCACTCTCAGGGAAATCTGAAGTTAGTTTTTGTTTGCAACTGTTCAAGCTCCTTTTTCATCTGCTCCACAACATCGGCACTCCCGGCCTCGCCAATCAGATTGTCGAGTTCTTCCGGGTCGCTTTTCATATCATACAGTTCGTCGGTCAATTTGCCGGCCCGGGGATAAGTAACGTACTTCCATTGTTTTGTCCGCACAGCCAGCACAGTAGGTCTTTTGTATTTCCGATCCACTTCCTCAAAATATTCGTAGAGAAAACTTTTTCGGCCCGGCCGGCCTTTAAGAACACCCAGCCAGCTTTGCCCCTGCATTGTACCGGGTATGTGAGCCGATGCCAACTCGATAATCGTCGGCGCAACGTCTATATTCAGAATCATCGCGTCAGGCCTGGCCCCAGGTCTGGCAAGGCGCGGATACCTCATAAGCAGTGGAATGCGTATGGACGGTTCGTAAGCGGCACGCTTGTCCCACATACCGCCGTGTTCGCCGTGGAAATAGCCGTTATCACCGGCAAAGATAATCACAGTATCATCTAATATATTCTCAGCTTCAAGCGTATCGAGAACACGCCCGAGACTTTCATCTACGGCAATCAGAGAGCGCATATAATCACGAATCTGACTCTTCCAGTTTTTGTCCATCTTTCTGCCCCATTCCGGCTTGGTCGTCAGATCATCGTTGGGGGTATGCTGCGATTTGATTTCGATATCCGAATAGAGATTCTCATGTCGCTCGGCGGGTTTGAAAGGCGCATGCACAGCCTTGTGGCTAAGGTACAACATAAAGGGCTTGTTGTGTATGCTCTTGAGGAATCGGACCGCGTAATTGGTTAGCTCATCGGTAACGTAAACTTCAGACTGTACTGTCTCGCCATCGACATTCAGTTTATTTTTATCGTATCTGCCCTGCCCGCTGAAGCTGACCCAGTGGTCAAATCCGGGCCGCGGCGAATCCGCTCTGCCCATGTGCCATTTGCCGATGAACGCTGTTTGGTAACCTGCTTCGCGCAGAAGTTGAGGAAACGTTGGAATAGACGGATTCGGGTCTTTGCCGTTGTTCATAAAGACTCCGTGAGTATGTGCATAACAGCCCGTCAGAAAACTGGCCCTCGAAGGACTGCAGAGGGAAGTTGTTACGAACGCATTATCAAACAGAACACCCTCTTTGGCAAGACGGTCCATATTCGGCGTCTTCAGCCACGGATGCCCGGCACAGCTCATAGCATCGTAACGCTGGTCATCCGTCAGGATGAAAATTATGTTGGGTCTGCGGGCAGCTCGCTCATCACCAACGACACAACCCTGCATCGCCAGCGCTGCCGTTCCAAAACCAACAGCTTTCAAAAAATCACGACGTCTGTACTGTGTACCCATAATCATTTTCCTCTCATCAAATGTTTTACTTTATAGAATCCAGGACGGCCTGAAGTCGTCTCCTTGCCGCGGCGGCTTCCGAACCGCTCGGATTCGGATTCTTTTCGAGAGTATCAGCAGGCACATCGTAAAGTTTGCCGGCCCGGTCATACTTGCCGTCATCGTAGAGCTTCCACCGCTTGTCGCGCGCAAAGCGATAGAGCGTATTACCCGGATTCCGCCGGTACCAGATAAATATCCAGTCCCTTGGGTCACCCCGCCGGCCGTGAAGCTGTGGCAGGAAACTTCGCCCGTCAATGTTCGGAGCCACCGAGGCGCCGCTCGCCTCTGCAATCGTCGGAAGGATATCGCTGAAATCCACCAGGTCATCGCACACTTTGCCCGCCGGGATAGAGCCTTTCCAGTTCGCAACCAGGGCAACGTGTGTTCCGGCATCAGTTGTTTGGCCTTTGCCGCCGTCGATAAAGCTGCCGTCTTTCATTTCCGATGTAATTCCCCGGGGCGTGCCGTTATCGCCGGTGAACAGGAGGAGGGTATTCTCGCGCAGCCCCGCCTCGTCGAGTTTGCGGACGATACGTCCGATGATTTTGTCCATATACGCGACCATATCCGCAAAGTGTTTTTTATGAGCTTTAGAGCTTCCCTTTTTCCACTCTTCGGTGTCCGGCGTAGGCTCAAACGGCGCATGGGTCAGCGCCATCGGAAAGTACAGGAAGAAGGGTTTGGCTTTATGATGCTCGATAAAATCAAGCGCATAGTCAGTAAAGATATCAGGCCCGTATTTGCCCTTGAGGTCGTCGCGGTTCTTGCCGTTCTGCACGATGATTGGGTCTTTGTAGCGCGAACCCCTGTCCTTAACCTGCCAGAGGCAATGTTCATCGAAGCCGGCCTGCTCGGGATATGTCCCTATGCCGCCGTCTCGCGCCGCCAACTGCCATTTACCCACAATACACGTCGCATAGCCGGCGCTCTGCATAAGATGCCCGAACGTCTTTTCCCCGGAATGCAGCGCCCCGAATCTGGTGTAGTTCCGGACGTTATATCGCCCCGTCATAATCTTCACACGCGACGGCGTACAAAGCGGCTGCGAATAGCAGTGCTCGAATCGAACACCTGTTGCAGCCAGCTCATCAAGGACAGGCGTCTTGTAAGATTTGCTGCCGTAACAGCCGAGGCATTCATAACCCAGGTCGTCCGCCATTATCAGAATAATGTTGGGCTGTTTGTTCACCCCGGCGGACAGGCCGGAAACACTATCGCACCCCGGCATTGCCAGCGCCGCCGCTCCACAGCTCACCGTTTTGAGGAAATCTCGTCGGTTCATTTTCAGTTTCATAATCGCCTGTTTCCTTTCAGTCATTCCTATTCTATTCTTTTGGCTAATTGGTCTTCACCCAGCTTCAACATCGCAAGATGCAGGGCAAGCTCTTTTCGGATTTCAATTATGACCTCAGGATGGTCCTGGGATATATCATATTTTTCGGAAGGGGCGTGGCCGAGATGATAAAGCAGCGGCGGGTCGTGGTGCATTTCCTTACCCCCGCCGTAGGCCGACTTTGTTATGAAATGTGCTTTGTACGGCCCTTTGCGCACCGCATACAATTTTGCGCCGCGATAATAGAACATAACTTTTCGCGGACTTGGCCCTGTTCCGAACAAAGCAGGCGACAAATCCAGCCCATCGACCACGCGGTCGGTCGGGACTTTCGAACCGCCCAACGTCAGAATAGTCGTATATAAATCCATCGTCGAACCGATATCGTTCACGACGGCGGGTTTGATTTTGCCCGGCCACCACATAATACAAGGCTCCCGCATACCGCCCTCGAAGGTACAGCCCTTGCCCTCTCTAAGCAGTCCCGCCGAGCCGCCGTGCTCGTCGAAGGTAAGCCACGGCCCGTTGTCGGATGTAAAAACGACAAACGTATTTTCCGCCAGCCCTTCGCGGCGCAGCGTTCTGAGTATCTGGCCGACGCCCCAGTCAATCTCTTCAATTACATCGCCGTACAGACCGCGCAGGCTCTTGTCTTCGAACTTCTTCGAGACGAACAGCGGAACGTGAGGCAGATTGTGCGCCAGGTACAAAAAGAAAGGCTTGTTTTTGCTCTTTTGTATAAACTTGCACGCCTCTTCCGTGTAGCGCTTTGTTATCGTGTTCTGATTGGCGGGACGCTCTATAATCTCTTCATCGCGCATAAGCGGGACATTGAAGTACTCCGCTTTCGGCTCAAGAAACGCTTCTCGTCCCTGCCCTCCGACGCGGTCCATATCGTTGCTGTACGGGATACCGAAATAGGAATCGAATCCGTTATTCGTCGGCAGGAACTGGGGCAAGTGTCCGAGGTGCCATTTGCCGACACAGGCGGTTGCGTAACTCTCGGCCTTGAGCGCCTCGGCGATTGTAATTTCACTTTTCGGCAGGCCGCCCGCGGAATCGGGGAACAATACACGCCGTTTGTCGCTGCACATCCCGCTGCGAATCGGCAGCCGTCCGGTCAGCAGTGCCGCCCGGCTCGGCGTACAGACCGAGGCCCCGACGTAGAAGTTCGTCCATTTCTGGCCCTCGGCAGCCATCTTATCCAACTCGGGCGTGCGTATCGTCGGATGGCCGTAGCAGGTTAAATCACCGTAGCCCATATCATCACAGAATATAATGATAAAGTTTGGTTTTTTCCTGGTACCTTTGCCGGCACTCAACTTGCCGGGACCAACACAGCCGGGCAGAGCAAGCGAAACGGCCCCCGCACTTAGAGCTTTGATAAACTGACGTCGATTTAATTTAGTTTGCATAGAAAAAATCCTCCACTTGTCTGGAATACGGTGAATTATTAACTCGGTTTAGCAAGCAGCCACTGATGTACGAATGCCCCTATCAGCCATACGGCGAAACTTGCGCACAACACAATCCAAAGAGGCAAGTGCCTGCGAAAACACATAAAAGCCACAAGGAAAAACAGTATGCTCGGCACAATGCCCCACAAGGCGCCTTTGGTGTACTCGGTCATCAGGTTGAAATTGCCGGGATTATCCCGGTACAGCCAGACCAGCACGATAAGACCGGTCAAAGGCATCACGGCAATCAGCCCCGCCAACGTCGGCAGCTTGCGCGCTATCCCCACACAGAAAGCAATAACGCACACACTAATCAACAGCTTGATAGCAAATCGCATATCGACTGTTCTCGCCTCATCGCAAGCAAGCCAATCTCATATTTACCCCCGGGCTTTACCCTTGATTCTTCACTTAACGAAGCGGATAGTCAACGGATAGCGGTAGTGCTCACCATTGTTGGCCTTGACCGCAGCAATCAGCAAAAAGACCACGTCAAAAATGGCTACCGCCGGCAGCAAGACAAAGCCGACACACGCAAAACACAGAAGCCCCGCAACAATCCCATATATCAACATCGATATCTGGAAGTTCACTGCTTCTTTGCCCTGCTCGTCCACGAAGGAAAATTCTTCCTTCTTTATCTGCCAGATAATCAATGGCCCTATGATACAGCCAATAGCAGGCACTACCAATCCGCCAAGCCCTGCCAGATGGCATATCATCGCCCACATACGGGCATCTTTGTCGATCTCCTTGCTTCCTGGACCTTCTTGAACAGTCTCGGGCTGTTCAGCACCTATTTCTTCTTCGGCAGGAGTTTCGCTTTCGGGCTTGTCCGCCGACTCTGGGGTTTCGACTTCGGGCTTTTCTGTCGGCTCTGGGGTCTCGTTATTTTCTGCCATAGTCTATCTTCCTTCTATTAAACCATATTTGATTCAACAAACCGATTCTCATTTTTAACAAAGGCCGATTAAAGGGTCAAGAGTAAAAATTTGACACAGCGACTCCATTTTCATGATTAGTTATTTAACCACTCACCACTTTCCATTTAACTACTCACCATTTTGGCGAGGACGCCGACCGGCACCGCTGACATCGATTGGTTTTATGCCGAGCTTGCCCGCCGGCGAGTCCGGTGCAAACCTAACCGTGCCCTTCTTGAACTCGACAATGAGTGGGTCAACAAGCAGGTTTCCATCCTCGGCCTTGAGCTGATAAGTGCCGGAATGGCTATAATTCTTCAACCTGCGACACTGAACTGTCCCTTCGGCGCTGAACAGCACATTGTTCCGCAATCTCGTAATCGCATCGGGATTTTCCAGCACGATTTTACCCTTTGCACAGATTATGTTTTTCTCCACGGTGTAGTTCGAAGACTTCGGGAATGTAAGCCTTGCGTCCGCGTCGCTGATAAAGACATTGTTCCGGATAGTGTTATTTTTCGCCATGTGGTTGTGCGACGGCCGAACAATTCCAACGGACAGGTTACCCTCAACCAGACAATCTTCGGATCTCTCGTCAAGGTAGTAAGCTGAAGCGCCATAACCGCCGGTGTCGATGATGTCCCGGATGAAATTACCCCGCAGTACAAGACCCTTGCCGGCAAAGCAGTAGATACCCGCACCATCGTGCAGCTCCTGCATCGCGTGATAAATCAGATTGTGTTCAATGCGGTTGTTTTGCCCGCCCCAATTAATGGCCGTGTAAGGCGTCTCGTGAATCTCGTTATGGCTGATTTCGCAATCCCTGCCGCCTCCCTGCAGAGCAATAGCGCTGGGATATGTAAGGCCAACATTGTGGATGTGATTATCGATAACAACGTTTGATGTCCCGCTGCACTTGATGCCGCAGGCGCCGGTGTGATGTACATTACATCGCTCAATGCGCAGGCTGCTGCCGGAAGCTTTGATGCCCTGCCCGCCAACGTTGACGATTTCAAGCTCAAGCAGCCGGCAGTTCCGGGCTGACGCTACGGAGATAGCCCCCTCGAATTTTCCCGCACCGAATCCGCCGGCCTCAAGCGGCGTCGTTGTTACCGACAGCGTCAAACCGCGAACGGTTATGTCCTTAGCTGGTTTATCCCTGGTGCCCTGAATCCGAATGACCGACTCGATGGTCGGGGCAAAAACCACCGCCTTGGTTATATCCTCTCCGGGCAAAGGCCAATAAACTAACTTGCCAGCCGTGCGGTCCAGATACCACCGTC